>JBFLKV010000222.1:0-5454 GCA_040883365.1 Eubacteriales bacterium | reverse complement strand
AATGGCATTGAAGCTTCGGATGTCATCGTGACCACACCTTACAATGGTGATGCCGGCATGATTGAGATTGTCTGTAAAAAACAGGTTAACTACACCTTTGCTAATGTCTTGGGTTTTCAAGATGCAGTGGTCAGTGCACGTGCTGTAGCCGCAAAAGCCAGTGGTGGCGGTGGTAGTGCCGCTTTCGAATATGCTATTTATGGTGGTTCTTCAACCCAGCAATCAAACATAAACGGTGCGAGTGCCTACGTCGAAGGCGATATACACAGCAACAATGACTATAGCCTTCAAGGCGCGAAGTCGCACATTGTCGGTTCAATCGAAGCAGCTTATAATCTTTTTGTAAGTGGTTCGCAAACGACCATCGAAGGCCATGTTCAAGCTGCTAATGTTTCTTTAAATGGTAGCCAAATATCTACGGGCACAGTGATGAATATTTCTGCCCCCTATGTTGAGATGCCTGATCTTTCAGATATCACGGATGAAGCGATTGCGAATGCTGGATACAACTATGCGGGTTATACCGGTTTTCATGGGGCCAGCACTTATATTGACGATTCAACTTATGTTGACGGTATGCTCCAAATCTCAGGAAGCAATATTACTTCCTCGGGTGCCTTGATGACATCCGGTGATATTATGCTTACCGGTGCAAATACGACACTAACCGGTGCAGATGGTATTGCACTCTATTCCGCAAATGGCGACATCATGCTTTCCGGAAGTGGCCACGAGATTCACGGCCTCATCTATGCACCTAATGGAAGCGTTCGTATTTACGGCGCAAACACCGTTATTTACGGTCAGATCATAGCCCAGACAGTCGATTTACAGGCGTCAGGCGTTGAGATTTATTTTGATGATTCCCACCTTGAGATTATCGGCATCGGTGGCGATGAGAACGTTCTTGTTGAATAGTCGATTTGTATGATAAATACTTAAAACCCCATATTTATAATAAGAAAATGCCCTCCCCGATTAGTACGGGAAGGGCATTTTTAAATTCATCTTATTTGCTTTTCGTTTAAGCCTATCTGTCTTCTCTAAAATATGAAAGACCCAAATGTGCGGGT
This sequence comes from Eubacteriales bacterium, assembly GCA_040883365.1. Classification (GTDB taxonomy): domain Bacteria; phylum Bacillota; class Clostridia; order Christensenellales; family CALMFG01; genus CALMFG01. Next base: position 4,381 of record JBFLKV010000222.1, on the reverse strand, counting down.
GGATCGTTCTCACGGCTCTTACGCAGGGAAACCACAACCAAAACGATAATGGTCACCACATAAGGCAGCATCTTGAAAATCTCCTGTGAGGAGCGCGTTAAACCCGGAATGTAGAAGAACAGCCAGAACAGAACGCCAAACAGGTAGGATCCCCAGATGGTCTGTGCCGGTTTCCACCGAGCAAAGATGACCAAAGCCACCGCTAACCAGCCCAGCTTTTCGATACCGCCGTCGTTAGCCCAGGTGCCTTTGATATAGTCCATAACATAGTACAGCCCGCCAAGCCCGGTTATAGCCGCACCAACGCAGGTGGCCAGATACTTATAGCGTGTGACGCTGATACCTGCTGCATCCGCTGTTCCTGGGTTTTCGCCCGTCGCCCGCAAGTTTAAGCCTTTGCGCGAACGCGTCAGAAACCAGCCCAAACCCACAGCCAGAATAATCGCAAAGTATACCATAAACCCAAGGCCTGAAAGGACGCCGACATTATTCAAAAAGGGCAATGTCGAACGAAATGCGCCGCTGGTGGTCGCCACCGAAATTTGGCCCACGCCGCCAGCCATCTTGTTCATCGCGCCGCCAAACAGATTGGCCACACCCGACCCAAAAATGGTTAACGTCAAGCCGGTCACGTTTTGGTTGGCCCGCAAGGTGATGGTCAAAAAGCTATAAAGCAATCCGCCCAGTCCCGCCGCAATAATGGCACAAACCAAAGATATGATCAGCCCAAGCAAAGGACTTGGGTTAGCGCTGGATGATTCATAGATAAACGCCCCCGCGAGACCTGCGATACCGCCAAGGTACATTACGCCAGGCACACCCAAATTGAGGTTGCCCGATTTTTCAGTCAGGATTTCTCCGATCGACCCGAACAAAATCACTGTTCCAAAAATAATAGCCGCTTGTGCTAAGGAAAGAATTTGTGTCATGCCAGCTCACCTCCCTTTCTCTGCCGGAATATTAGCTGATAATTGATAAAGAATTCGCTGCCCAGAATGAAGAACAAAATGATGCCCGTAATCATCTCGGACGCGTAGTCGTTTAAATCATATTGCGAAGCAATTTGAGTCGCTCCTTTTTCCAAAAAGACCAAGAGCACCGACACCATAATCATCACAAACGTGTTGAACTTGGCCAGCCACGCCACAATAATGGCGGTAAAGCCCTGTCCGCCGGCTGTACTGGTGCTGATGGTGTGGGAAGACCCGGCCACCGCGATGAAACCCGCAAGGCCGCAGATGGCGCCTGATAGCGACATGGTGCGCACCACCACTTTCTTAACATTGATGCCCACGTATTTTGCTGTTCGCTCACTCTCGCCGACCACTGCAATTTCATAGCCGTGTTTGGAATACTTTAGGTAAACATACATCCCAACCGTCAATAGTAAAACTAACAGGATATTGACCATGTATTGTGTGCCGAACAAAGACGGCAACCAGCCATCTCGCGTCATTTGGTTGATGATTCCCACCGTGTTCGATCCGAAAGGATTCTCCCATTTTGCCACGAAAAAAGAAGTTAACTGAATGGCGACATAGTTCATCATCAGTGTAAACAACGTTTCATTCGTCTTGAACCGCGATTTGAATATCGCCGGAATCACGCTCCACAGTGCACCTGCTACCAAGCTGGCCGCAAACATTGTAATCAGCAACAACCATGGCGGAATAACACCACCAAAGTAGATCATGCAAGCTGCTGTCGCAATACCGCCGACCAATACCTGTCCTTCCGCACCAATATTCCAAAAACGCATCTTAAACGCCGGTGCCAAGCCAATGCCAATACAAAGCAGCATCACGGTATCCCGCGCGGTGACCAACGTGCGTTTGGGTGTGCCAACCGCGCCTTTCCACATCGCAACATACACTTTGATGGGGTTTAGTTTGACCATGGCATAGATAACAATACCGCTAACAGCGAGTGCTAAAACAACGGATAAAAGACGAATAAGCCAAGATTTAGTTCTGGCGATGTCCTGACGTTTTGCTATACGTACCAATGGTTCTGTTTTTATGTGGCTCATTGCTTTGCCCCCTCTCCGATATGGGTCATCATCATGCCGACCTCATGTTTATCTGTTTTTCTTGCATCAACAATCCCGCTGATCTTACCGCCACAAAGCACCAAAATGCGGTCACAGAGCTCCAGCAGAACGTCCAAATCTTCACCCACAAAAAGTACAGCGACGCCTTTTTCTTTTTGTTGGTTAATCAAATCATAAATCGTGTAGGATGAATTGATATCCAAACCGCGAACCGCATAAGCGGTCATCAGCACACGTGGGACCGAAGATATTTCTCGACCAACCAAAACTTTCTGCACATTACCGCCCGAAAGTTTTCTTACTGCTGTGGTAACACTTGGCGTCACCACTTCTAGGTCATCCACCACCTGCTCGGCCAAATTGCGCGGGGCTTTTCTGTCGGCAAATGCCGATTTGCCTCGCCTAAAACTGCGAAGCATCATATTGTCTGTCAAGTCCATGTTGCCGACCAGGCCCATGCCCAGTCGATCCTCAGGCACAAAAGACAGTGCCACACCCAGTTCAGAAATCTCCTTGGGGTTTTTACCAATCAGCTCTTCCGCGTGTCCGTCGTCCGGATGGACATAGGCGATACTACCCGATTCCACTTTTTGTAGTCCGGCAATCGCTTCTAGCAGCTCTTTTTGGCCACATCCGGAAATACCGGCAATGCCCAGCACCTCTCCGCTTTTGGCCTCAAAAGAAACGCCATCCAGTTTTTTAATCCCGTCGATATCCTCAACCGTCAAATCTTTAATCACCAAACGCGTTTCGGGGTTCTTTGGTTCTCGCCGCTCAATATTCAGCGATACCTGCCGACCCACCATCATGTTGGTCATCTCTTTTGCGTTGGTTTCGGCGGTAATCATGCCGCCTACATACTCACCACGACGCATAACCGACACTCGGTCGGATATTTCCTCTACCTCATGTAGTTTATGCGTAATAATGACAATCGCTTTGCCATCGTCGCGCATATTACGTAAAACCGCAAAAAGTTTATCCGCTTCCTGAGGCGTCAAAACCGCGGTCGGTTCATCCAATATCAAAATATCGGCACCCCGATAAAGCACTTTTACAATCTCTACTGTCTGCTTCTGAGAAACAGACATGTTATATATCTTTCGATTTGGCTCCACATCAAAGCCGTATTGCGAAGAAATCTCCAGCACTCGTTCGCTAACGGCTTTCATGTCAAGCCGCCCTTTTCCCGGAAGTCCTAGAACGATGTTTTCTGCCGCGGTTAATACATCCACCAGTTTAAAATGCTGATGAACCATACCAATGCCAAGATCATAGGCATCCTTCGGGTTTCGGATGGTTGCTTCTTTACCATCCACCATAATCTGTCCTTCGTCCGGAAAATAGATGCCTGAGAGAATATTCATAAGAGTTGTCTTGCCACTGCCGTTTTCCCCTAAAAGAGAAAGTATTTCTCCCCGATGTATGTCCAAACAAACCTTATTGTTGGCCACCACCGAGCCAAATGTTTTCGTGATATCCCGCATCTTTACTGCCGTATCCGTTGCGCTCACAAGAGGCCCTCCTTAATTTAAAAAAAATTAGAGAAAGCCGCTTAATAAAGCGGCTTTCTTATGCTTCATTTTCTTTTATTATACTAGTTTAATTCGGTAATGCCGTCAATGCGCAGACCAAAGTATGGCGCACTGCGTTGAACGGATTCTTCAAATACACCGTCCACAATGGCTTCGCCTGAATCTTTTACCCAGTCTCCATCAGTATCAAAGACAGGTGTTGAGGTGATTGTTTCGCCGCCAACCGTAAAGCTTGCGGTATCAAATACGTTCAAAGAACCGTCGATCAGAGCAGCTTCAACTTCAGCCACTTTATCGGCAGTGCCTTCGGCACAGCTGTCGCCAAGTGCAGAAATCTGTACAGCGCCTTCAGCATAGCCGGAAGCCCAGTCAGTATCAATCGCTTCACCCTTTACAGCTTGGCCCAGTGCGTATGTGTAATAAACGTCCCAGTTGTTCTGTGCGCTGGTCAAAGCAGAAGTAGGCGCAACCGACAGCATGTCGATGTTGTAGCCCACGCAGTAGATCGGTGTGCCTGCCGCCAAAGCAGCTTCACAAGCAGAAGGTGAACCTGTGGAGTCAGCATGCTGGCTGATGATGATGCAACCCTGAGAAATCAGAGAATTTGCAGCTTCAGCTTCAACTGTCGGGTCATACCAAGAGTTAGTATAAGTAACACTCATCGCAACATTAGAAACAATCGATTTTACGCCCAAGTAGAATCCGGTATAGCCAGAAACCACTTCGTCGTAAGGATATGCACCCACATAACCGATTTTGATGTTTCCATCGGCGTCGATACTGTCAGCAGGTACTT
>JBFLKV010000221.1:0-7843 GCA_040883365.1 Eubacteriales bacterium | reverse complement strand
TTTTCGGCTCGAATAATTTTTTGCATTTTAGCATCCTCTTGTCCAATACATAATAAACTCAGGCTCATCGGTGGATTCATCTACCGATTTCTCAATATTAGTAAACGATTCGCGTAAATAGAAGTTGACCGCGCGGGTATTTTTCTTATAAACATGCAAGCGCAATTCCTGATGCCCTTTTTTGCAATGGGCAAGCAGCGCTTTTCCTATGCCTTGGCTTCGATTTTCTTGCTTGACAAAGATACCTGCAATCATGTCATCGACCAAGCCGACAAACCCTACAATCGATGGGCCCTCTTGATAGACAAAAACATCTGAATCGGGAATCGTACGCTTTACGGCCTCATAGTTCTCCTGCCAATATGCTTTTGGAATAAACGTATGCGCCTGCGTATTCGCGTCAAGCCAAATAGTCATCACTGCATCTAAATCTTCCGGCTGAAAAGCACGTATCATTTTGTCACCTTTGTTTTATCTCGCTCAAGTAGCACCACCGTCTCAACGTGCGTGGTCTGGGGGAACATATCAAACGGTACCACTTGCTTGATGGTGTATTTTTCGGCTAGTTGCTTCAGGTCGCGCGCCAACGTGCCCGGGTCGCAGGAGACATACACCATACGTTTTGGAACGGCCTTTAGGATTTGTGCTATCAACGCCTCATCCAAGCCCTTTCTCGGCGGGTCGGCAATCAGCACATCCACCTGTCCGGCTTTTTGGGCGGTTTGGGCAAACTGCTCGGTGCAATCCCCGCAGATAAACGCGGCGTTGCTGATGCCGTTGGCCCTAGCGTTAGCGTTTGCGTTATCAATGGCGGCTTTAGAATACTCAATCCCGTAAACCGCTTTGGCTTGTTTGGCCGCCAGCAGGGTGATGGTGCCAATACCGCAAAAAAGATCAACTACGGTATCATCTTTGGTGATTGCGGCCATGTCTAGTGCCGCGCGATACAGGTTTTCGGTCTGTTCGGTATTGACCTGCAAAAAGGCCGAAAGGTCCACACTAAAACTAAGATCATCCACGGTGTGTATCAAGGCTTCATCGCCATACAAAAGATGTGTGGTTTTGCCAAGCAGGGTGTTGCCTTTTGTGGTATTCACGTTCACCATTACGCTCTTGAGGGTGGGGATGGCTTTCAGCGCATCGACCAGCTTTTTGGTTGCTGGGATGTTCTTGGACGTGGAAACCAGACCCACCATGAGTGCGTCATTTGAGGTGACACGCGCAAAGATTTGTCGGATTAAACCCAGATGGGTGCGTTCGTCATACACCGAAATGGCATTATCGATCAGCCAAGCCCGAACGATGGTTAAAGCTTGATTGATGGCGGGATGTTGAATCGCACAGGCCTCGATATCCACCACATCATGGCTGCCTTTGGCAAAAAAACCAATCAAAATTTGCCCATCTTTTTGGGTGACGGGGAACATGGCTTTGTTGCGGTATCCATACATTTTGGGCGAGGCCACGCAGTCGGAAATCGTTACGTCTAAACCCCCAATGCGGTTCAGCGCATCGGCGACTCGTTTGGTTTTAAACGCGGTTTGTGCGGGGTAGGCCAGGTGTTGCAGCGTGCATCCACCGCACCGCTTAAACACGGGGCAGGGAGCAGGCACACGATCGGGAGATTCTTTTTCTATCTCCAATGCCCGCGCGATAAAGAACCGCTTGGTGGGCTTGATCACTTTGGCAGTGGCAGTTTCGCCGGGCAAAAGGCCGTTGCAGAAAAACACCGCGCCATCTTTTTTGGCAATCCCTTGTCCGTCCACCCCAAGATCGGTGGCCGTTATGGTGAGTACATCGTTTTTATTAATCATTAAAATCTGCTTTCTTATATTGGATTATTTGATAGCTCATTATACAATGAAAGGGTGAGCAAAGACAAAGTAAGTTATTAAATAATCTGTTAATACGAAGAATGGAACTTGTCCACTTCCATAGATTTAATATATAATATGGTAAAAGTTTGTTAAATGATAAAATGATCTTATGGAGAGATATGTTGAAGAAACTGGGTTTGGCATTAGGCGGTGGCGGTGCTAAAGGCATCGCACATATTGCTTTTTTGGAAAAACTGGACGAGATGGGCATCACCCCGAGCGTGGTTTCGGGCACGTCCATGGGCGCGATTATTGGGGCCATCTACTGTTCAGGACAGAAAGCTGAGGATATGATGGCGGCGCTGAGACGTCTGGATGAGAAAGCATCCAGACGCACGAAAGGCGGCTTGTTTTTAAGATTATCCACAGCAACGCCCACCTACCGTGGCGAATTTATGAAGCGTTTTATTGACGGCCTTTTGCCGGTGAAGACCTTTGAGGAGCTTAAGATTCCACTGAAAATTGTGGCGGTTGACTTTTACACCCTTGAGGAAAAGGTGTTCTCGTCAGGTTCGCTCTTGGATGCGGTGATGGCATCGGGGGCACTACCCCCGGGCGTGTATCCTTACAAAATCGGTGAGAACTATTACATCGATGGCGGCGCGGCAAATATTGTACCCGCGACGGTCATTAAGGACGAATGCGATGTGTTGGCGGCGATTGACGTCAGCAGTGTGGTGCCGACTGCTCCGGATAAAAAGCCCAATTTGAAAAATGCACGTACCGCGATGATTGTCGCCAGCAGTAAAGCGCTGATGGCGTATCAGCAAGCCGAAGCGGGAACAGACTTGTTTTATAAGGTATTATTTGATAATATAGGGACGCTTGATTTTTTCAAGTTTAACGAGGCATATGAAACGGGTTTGAAATATGTCGAGCGTTTTGAAAATGAAATCACTAAAAATTTAAAATAATTTTGGAGGATTGACGAACAATGAGCAAAAAAGTGGGTCTGGTACTGGGATCCGGTGGGGCAAAAGGGATTGCGCATATTGCCTATATCAACGCATTAGAAGAGCTTGATATCAAACCGGACGTTATCGTTGGAACCGGTATTGGTGCGTTAGTCGGCGCGCTGTATTCGGCTGGCATTACTCCGGACGAGATGGTTGGCATTTTAGAGGAACTGGATTATCGGCGCACCAAGGGCCTTAATAATTATAGCTTCAAAGACGGGAAATATGGCATTTTAGATGGGATTGGTCTGGAAGAGTATCTGGAACTGATTATGCCCATCAAGATTTTTGATCGGCTGTATACGCCGCTTAAAATCGTGGCTGCTAATTATGAAACCCGATCTCAGCATGTGTTTGAAACAGGCAAGGTGGTGCCTGCGGTACGTGCCAGCGTAGCTGTGCCTGGCGTGTTCTCGCCTATCGAAGTGGATGAAGAGATTTTCATCGATGGCGGCAGTGTCAATCCGTTGCCCATCGACGTGATTCGCGATGAAGTGGATGTTTTGATTGCGGTGGACGCCAGCGGCAAAACGGCGACCGACCTTGAGATTTCTGTGGCTTCAACAGCCAACGATCTGTCTCAGTGCTATCAAATTATAACCGGAACACTCATTAAAGAGAAGATGAAAAACACAACAGTGGACGTGCTGGGCGCGCCCGAATTGGTGGGTGTTCAGTTCTTAGATTTCTTTAATTATGAGAATATTTTGGACGCACTGGATGAGGATATTGATGCCTTTAAGGTGGATGTATGCAAGCTACTAAAACCAGAGCTTTTGACTAAGAGTGGTAAACCGAGAAAAACCAAAGAGACTAAAGAAAAAGCACCTGAAGTCAAACCGAGCAAAACGCTGGATGCCGATATGGACGATATCGAGCTGATGGAAGAGCTTTTGGAAGAAACGCCTAAACCGAAGAAAGCAGCAAAAGCAAAGAAAGTGGTCGTGGACGAGAAGCCAAAAGCAAAGGTAAAAGCGGAAAAAGTGCAAGAAGATGAATTCATTGTGCCCGAAGGCATGAGCAAAGGCAAAGCCAAGCGCTTGGCCAAACGCGCGGCCAAACAGGCAGAGGCAGAAGCGTATCTCGCTATGCTGGAAAAAGAGCTGGCCGACGAGGATGAGCTTGATGAATTCGATGATTTTGAATAAATAGTTTAAGATATTAAGAAGAGCCGAGATTTCTCGGTTCTTTTTTTGTGCATTAAAAAAGCCGCTAAGATAGAACTTAGCGGCTGTGTTTTACTAATCTTATTTAACCAATGCTTCAGCTTTGGCGACCACGTTTTCCACGGTGAAGCCAAACTCCTTAAACAGTGTACCTGCCGGAGCTGATGCGCCGTAATGGTCGATGGTGACATATGCGCCGGAAAGACCAACATATTTGCCCCAACCAAACGAACTACCGGCTTCCGCTACCAAACGCGCGGTGACCGAGGAAGGTAAGACCGATTCTTTATACTCGGCCGGCTGCTCGTCAAAGAGTTCCATACAAGGCATAGAAACCACACGAGCACCAATGCCTTTGGCTTTTAACTGCTCATACGCCTGGACGCATAAGTCCACTTCAGAACCCGTACCGATCAAAATCACGTCGATTTTATCGCTATCTTTCATCACATAACCGCCCTTTAGCGCGATCTTGCCACTTTCGACTTGCAGCGGCATGTTTTGGCGCGTTAAGGCCAATGCAGTGGGCGCTTTTGCACTCAATGCAAAGGTGTAGGCTGCCGCGGCTTCTTTGCCGTCGCACGGACGCCACATATAGGCGTTCGGGATGGAGCGAATGGTGGCCAATTGTTCAATAGGCTCATGGGTCGGTCCGTCTTCACCAACACCGATTGAGTCATGCGTCAACACATAGATGACCGGAAGACCCATAATCGCTGCCAGACGCATGGCGTGCTTTAGGTAATCGCTGAATACGAAGAAGGTGGCCACATAGGTGATTAAACCGCCGTGCAAAGCGATACCGTTGGCAATCGCCGCCATACCAAACTCACGTACACCATAATGGATGTTGGAGCCGCTATAGTTTTGCGGGCTAAAGTACTCTCTGTTCTTCATGACCGATTTGTTGGAAGGACCTAAGTCAGCCGAGCCACCCATGAGGTTGGGGAGTCTGTCGGCCAAGCGGTTGATCAACACTTCGGATGAAACACGCGAAGCCATGGGCTTGTCTTCAAATGCCCAGAATTCTTCGTCATTTTTCAAATCGACGGTTAAAGTTTTGCTGAAATACTGTTCAAATTCAGCGGCTAGCTCGGGGCTTGCTGCTTTATATTCGGCCATCAAAGCGTTCCAAGCCGCTTCTTTTTTGGCGTTTTCTTCGTTAAGGCGTGTAATTTCGGCTTTAACTTCGTCGGGAACAACAAAGGCTTCTTTATATTCCCAGCCAAGGTTTTCTTTCATCGCGTCGATGTTTTCTTGTCCCAGCGGTGCGCCGTGACAATTATGACTGCCTTCAAGCGGCGGACATCCATAACCAATCAGGGTTTTTACAACGATGATGGTTGGACGTTTTTCATCGGCTTTGGCTTCGGCCAGTGCTTTGTCGATGCTGTCAATATCGGTATTGCCGTCGCCGACATACAGTACCTGCCAGCCATAAGCTTCGTATCGTTTTCCGACATCTTCGGTGAACGCAATATCGGTATCGCCTTCGATGGAGATGTTGTTTTTGTCATATAGCACAATCAGTTTGCCAAGGCCAAGGTGACCTGCTAAGGAAGACGCTTCGGAAGAGATGCCTTCCATCAAGCAACCGTCGCCCACAATAGCGTAGGTGTGGTGGTCCACTACTTTGTGCTTTTCGGTGTTGAATTTGGCAGCCAAATGCGCTTCGGCCATCGCCATGCCCACTGCGTTAGAAACGCCCTGACCCAAAGGACCGGTGGTGGTTTCTACACCTTTTGTGTGCTTGTACTCCGGATGGCCCGGGGTCAAAGAATTCCATTGACGGAATTGCTTTAAGTCTTCTATGGTCAGCCCATAGCCAAACAGGTGCAATAAAGAATACACAAGCATAGATCCGTGACCCGCGCTTAAAACAAAGCGATCGCGGTCCGCCCATTCGGGGTTTGCGGGGTTATGCTTTAGGTGACGGCTCCATAAGGTGTATGCCATAGGTGCACTGCCCATCGGCAGGCCCGGATGTCCGGAATTGGCTTTTTGCACGGCTTCTACTGACAAAAACCGTATGGTGTTAATTGCCAGATTGTCGATTTTGTTCATTTCTACATTTCTCCTCTTCAAATATATTAATTTAATAATTCATGATATACACTGATTATTTTTTTGGTTTGCTTTTCTCGGTTGTATTTTGCGGCCTGCTTGATACAGGCGTCTTTTTTCATGAGTGAAGCCTGCCCGCGCATCACGGCATCAAGCAACGCTTCCTTATCATCTCTTTTTACGATCACACCACATTCGGCGTTTAGCATATCACCGCTACCACCGCTTTGGTATGTGATCACCGGCGTTCCGCAAGCCAAGCTTTCCAGATTGACGGTGGGGAAGGTATCTTCCTTGGTCAGGTTGATAAAAACATCCGCCATGCTATAAAGCTCCGCCATTTCCTTGACCGACTTTATACGGGCAATCCCCATGATGTTTTTGGGTAATCCACGTGTTTGCTTTTCGGTGAGCCCCGCCAAAACCAATTGGCAGCTTCCGGGCAAGTGTTCGGCCAGCCAAAGAAAATCGGAATAGCCTTTACGCTCGGTCATAACGCTCGCTGCACCCAAAAGGATGAATTTCCCTTTTAACCCTAAGCGATCACGCATATCTGTTTCTGTCGGTTTAAAAGCATCAAGATCGATACCGGTGGGGATTTCAACCGAAGGGTACCCACTCAAGAACGATCGATTTAGAACGCGACCCAGCCAAGATGACGGTACGACGAAGGTCATTTTTTTTGGCAGAGTAAATGCCGCCTTTTTAAGTATATAGTTCTTCCGGCTTCTGTCAAGACAGAAACTGGCGGGATATTCGCTTTTTTGAGGACATTTTGCACATTCGCTTTGCCATTTTTGACAGTCTACGTACTCAAAGTGACTACAATGACCTGTAAAACTCCAACAGTCGTGCAGATTCCAGACCACCGGGATGCTTTTCGCATTGATATAGTCAAATAGGATTTTAACGTTGATGTAGTAGCCATGGATGTTATGAAGATGAATGATATCGGGCTGGAAGGCATCCAGCTCTTTTAAGAGTTTTTGTGTGGCGATACGGTTATTAAAGCCGTGCGAGTCAAAAATGCGTGTTGCAGCCACCGCAAACAAAGTGGATAGGCGAGAGCCCATCTTATAGGCATTAATCGCTTCATCACCTGCTTTTCGGCCATAAACAATCATCGCCGAATGTCCTTTTTCGACGAGCTTATTATATTGGTCAACAACGATACGGCCGGTGGAACCAAATCCGCAGACCGAATTAATCAGCGCTACTTTCAACTATTTTCTCCAAACAAATTGGTTGATAATCTTGGTATAGGACTGGATGATTTTAACGACTTTTACCGAAACATTGGCGTCGGTGTAATCAGGGGCTAAAACCGTCGGTTCTGCATTTTCTTTCATGCTGACCGCCAGCTCAATGGACTGCAATACGTCTTCGCCCTTGATGCCGCCGATGACTACGGTGCCTTTGTCCAAAACCTCGGGCCGCTCGGTACTGGTGCGCAGCAATACGCCGGCAAAACCTAGCATGGCGGATTCTTCGGATAGGGTGCCAGAGTCCGAAAGCACGCAGAAGGCGTTCTTCTGCAAGTGGTTATAATCGATAAACCCAAATGGGGTTAAATTCTGTACATTTTTGTGGAACTTAAAGTTCCGCGCTTCGATAAACTTTTTGCTTCTCGGGTGAGTCGAATAGATGACGGGCATATCATATTCTTTTGCGATGGTGTTAAGTCCATTCATCAGCGAAAGGAAATTATCCTCATGGTCGATGTTCTCCTCACGGTGCGCAGAAACTAAGATATACTTGCCTTTTTTAAGCTTCAGTTTGG
>JBFLKV010000220.1:0-12321 GCA_040883365.1 Eubacteriales bacterium | reverse complement strand
CGTGTGCGGTGCCGATGGCTACAGCGAGACAGTCGATGCCAGTTTCTTTAACAAACTTTACTGCATCTGCCGGGTCGGTGTAGATAATCTCTTCGCTACCGCCTTCTGCGTCATTGCCGGTGGTGCCAATGGTGCCAAGTTCCCCTTCAACCGATATGTTTAAAGGGTGCGCAATCTCAACCACTTTTTTGCAAATAGCGATATTTTCTTCAAACGGTTTGCTGGATGCATCGATCATGACTGACGTAAAACCGGTGCGAATAGCACGGTAAATCTGGTCCATCGAGGTGCCGTGATCCAAATGAATACAAACTGGCACTTTAGCTTCCTGGGCTGCTTTCACACAACTTGCCATAAAGCTATCCCCTTGAAACTCCAGTTCTAACGGGTGAATGGCCAAAATAACCGGCGCTTTCTTTTCTTCGCAACTTTCAATTACGGCTTTCAGCATCTGCCCTGTTCCAATGTTAAACGCAGGCACAGCGAAGTTGTGTTCGTTTGCAACCGCTAAAAGTTCTTTCATGTTCATCAGCATGATTAAGTAATCCTCCAAGTGTATTCTTTAAATTTTTTTATTTTAACATTGATATGTTTCCAATGTTATATTCGATCATTAATGTGCTGCTCTTCTTTTGCTTGCAGCGTAAGCTTTTTGCTTGGAGCCTAAACTATTTTTATTAGGCGCCTATCTTTATCCTAAAACACTTTTCTTTAAGTAAAATTAGTTTTGAGATTTTGAGCAGCCCTTTGTTTTAAAGGGCCACTCAACATTCTCCTTGTTATTAGTAGTGACTACATGACTCGCCTATTTAAGATATTGATCCACGTTTTCAGACGTAACTAGAGTAAATGGAACCATGATAGTTTTTTCTACTTCGCCGCCAGCAACGATTTCAGGAATCAAAGCAATAGCAGTAGTAACCTGAGCTGCACCGTCCTGAAGAACAGTTGAGCGCAAAGTTCCAGCTTTAACCATGCCCAAAGGACCTGCATTACCGTCAACACCAATACATACGATGTCTTCACGATCGATAGAGTTTACATAGTTCTGTACAGCAGAAGACATATCGTCGTTATCACAGATAATAGCATTCACTTCGTCGCCGTATTCTGTGATGATATCGCTAGCAAAACCAACCGCTTTGTCTGCGGACCATTCTGCTGCATAGTCACCAATTGCTGTCCAAGAATCATCAGCGCCCAATACATTTTCAATACCTTGGCCTCTGTCGATCTGAGCAGAGTTACCTACGATACCCATCATGTGCGCATATTGTCCACCGTCGGGAAGGACAGACTGAACAAATTCTGCCATCATTTCGCCAGCTTGAACGTCGTCAGAGCCAACAAATGCGGTTGCTAATTCGTCAGTGTTGTTAGTTTTGGAGTTTACAACGACTATCGGGATGCCAGCTTCTGCGCAACGAGAAACTACAGGTGCGCTGCCTTCACTTTCAGCAGGAAGCAAGATAACGAAGTTTGCGCCATTGTTGATAGCATCTTCGATCAAGTTAACCTGAGTAATCGGGTCGGTTAGACCATCATACAACTGCCAGCTAGTAATCGTACCATCAGCTACCAATGCGTCCAATGCTTCGGATGCTGCGCCGTTCAATGTAGCGTGGAAAGCATCAACAGTGTTTTTTGCAATGTAAGCTACATTAATTTCTGCAGCGGGTTCTTCCACCTGCTCAGCAGGAGCGGCTACATCTGCACTCGCTGGTGCTTCTTCTGCTGGTTTGCTACAAGCTGCAAAGCCGAAAACCAAGCTAACAACCATGAGTAATACCAAAAACTTTTTCATTTCTATTCCTCCTCGGAACATTTTATTTATCTTAACCCAATTGCTTGGAGAAAGATCACTTTGGTTTATAGTGCTTTATTTGTTTAAACTGTTTTTTATTTCTTTTTGTTAATTGCGTTATCCATCATAACAGCACCGATGATCAAAAGACCCTTAAAGATAATCTGCCAGTAAGAGCTGATACCGATTAGGTTCATGCCGTTATAGATAAGGCCGATGATGACAATACCGATAAACGTACCGGGAATGGTGGAAATACCTCCCGAGAACGAGGTTCCGCCGATAACACAAGCGGCAATCGCGTCGGTTTCGTACCCAATACCGATATTCGGCTGAGCGGCGTTGATACGTGCGGTCATGATGATGCCGGCAACGCCAGCACAAAATCCGCTGATGATAAATGTTCCTACGCGCGTCCAGAACACATTAACACCGGATGCCGTGGCCGCGTTGATGTTACCGCCAACCGCGTAGACATAGCGTCCATACTTAGTTAAGTGTAGGATGATGTAAGCCAATATCGAAATAGCCAGAAGGATTAGGATGGGGTAAGGGATAAAGTTAAACAGTTTACCCAAACCAATTTCTGAAAACTTCGGGTTTGCCAATGCAAACGAGTATCCACCCGACATAACATAGCCAACCCCGCGGATAACCAACTGGCTAGCCAGCGTAACTACAAACGGAAACAGGTTGAACTTTGCAATTAAAAAGCCATTTAAGAACCCAAAGAGTGAGCACATGGCGATAGCGCCGATACAAGCCAGCAGAATGCTGCCCGTTGCTTGCAATATCAGGCCGATGGTGACACTGGCTAGTGCCAGCATAGCCCCGATAGAAAGGTCAATGCCTTCGGCGGTGATAACAAATACGATACCCATGGCGAGCACACCGTTAAGTGCAACGGTTGAAAGCACATTGGTAATGTTGCTGACGGTTAAAAACTTTGGCGAGGCCAACGACAGGATGATAAACATCGCCACCATAACGAGACCAATTCCGTATCGTTTTGTAAAAATGTTAAAATCATGTTGATCCATGCCAAGAATTTTTCTTTCTTGATTATTATTCATTATTTCTCTCTCCTTATAACGCACCAAATTCTTTTCTTAAAATCACTTCCTGATCCACTGCACCGGATAGAATTTCGCTTCTCGCGATTTCTCCGTTCAATTTACCTTCGTGATAAATCATGATACGATCGCTCATGCCCATCACTTCGGGAAGTTCGGAAGATACCATGATAATGGCAAGGCCCTGCGCTGCCAATTTACTCATCAAAGCATGAATTTCAGACTTTGCACCCACGTCCACGCCGCGGGTCGGTTCATCTAAAATCAAAAGCTTCGGTTCGCCCATCAGCCACTTGGCCACAACCACTTTTTGCTGGTTACCGCCGCTGAGCGAAAAGGCCTCGATTTCCACATTGGCCATCTTAACGCGCAGTAAATCTGCGATATCCTGACATTCTTTCTTCTCTTTCTTTTGGTCAATCAGTACACCTTTTTGTCTGCTCTTTAGGTTAGGTAATGAGATGTTTTCTCTGATTGAGCGAAACAGACATAGACCATAGTTTTTGCGGTCTTCATTAATCATCGCAATCCCCTTAGAGATGGAATCACGGACGTTTCTAATCTTAAGTGGCTTCCCATTTAAGTACATTTCGCCGCTTTCCATTGGGTCCAGTCCAAAGATAGCCCGCATGGTTTCGCTTCGACCGGATCCAACCAGTCCAGAGAACCCTAGGATTTCGCCCGCACGCACTTCAAAGCTGATATCTTTAAAGCCCTTGCCTGTCAGTCCTTCCGCCTTGAAGACTACATCCCCTATTTCGCAGTCCACTTTTGGAAAAACATTTTTGACCGATCGGCCAACCATCATCGAGATTAGGTCATCTCGTGTCACATCCTCAAGGTCCCCTGTACCGATAAATTGACCATCTCTAAATACAGAGAATGAATCGCAGATTTCAAAGATTTCGTCCATACGATGCGAGATGTAGATGACCGTAACGCCTTTAGATTGGAGGTCCTTGATGGTCTTAAAAAGACGATCGGTTTCTTCACTGTCCAAAGATGAGGTCGGTTCGTCCATAATGACCAGACGCGCATCGCACGATACTGCTTTCATAATTTCAATCATCTGCATCTGAGCCAGCGTCAGGTTTTCCATCAACATATTCGGACGCATTTTAACATTGAAACTATCCAAAATTTCTTTCGCTTTGAAGTTGGTTTCCTTTTTGTTAAGGAAGGGCGATTTACCAAACGTATCTTCACGGTTCAAAAAGATACTCTCTGCAATAGAAAGAAACGGTTCCGGGTTAAGCTCTTGGTGAATCATCGAGATACCGGCATTAATCGCTTCTACCGGGCCCGATGCACTATAGGGCTGCCCTTCAAAGGTAATGGATCCTTTGTCTTGAGAAATAAGGCCGACAATAATGTTCATCAGTGTCGATTTCCCAGCACCATTTTCGCCCAGCAGTGCGTGGATTTGGCCTTTTTTCAGCTTTAGTTGAACATTATCCAGAGCTTGTGTACCACCGAAGGCTTTCGAGATTCCCTCGCACTCCAAGATATATTCATCAACAATTTTTGCATTGCCACTTTCGTTTTTCAAACGTATCACCTCTACTGTTTACTGGTTTTCTACAAGCGCTCTTTCGCTTTTTGCTAATGTCTCCTAGCTGTTTCTGCCCCGTTGCGTTAGCTTTTCAAGCACATCCTTCGAGTCAGCAAAAGCTTTTTTATATAGCGCATAATAGTCTTGATAAATCATATGTTCAGCCGCATTTGGCTGGATGATTTCTTCTTCATATTGAACCGCCGCAGTACATCCTTCATTTAAATCCTTGTAAAGCCCTGCGCCCACTCCGGCAACAATGGCTGCGCCTAGGCTGGCTTGTTCTTGTATTTTAGCCACCGCCAGCGGCAGATTGAAAACGTCCGCTTGCATCTGCAACCAAGGTTTGCTGCGTGCGCCACCCCCAGATGCCACCAACGCATTGGCTTGGTATCCAAGATACCCACAGCTCTCAATGCATGCCATCAGGGAAAATGTGACCCCTTCCATCACCGCACGCGTCATATGCGCTTTGGTGGTTTCAAGGTTTACCCCCATAAACAACCCGCTGATGTTTGGGTTGACATGCGGTGTTCGCTCACCGTTAAGGTAAGGCAGGTACAAAACGCCGCCGCTTCCCGCAGGAATCTGGCTGATATCTTCGTTCATCTTTTTGTAGTCGCTCTCGCCCAAAACCTTATTCCACCAGCTTAAAGAAAGTCCGGCGGTCATGGTGGCACCAAACAGAATCCAGCGCCCTTTTTTGTATCCGCAAAAGCAGTTGGTACTGAGTGATGGGTTTTTTACCGCCCTATCCGTGTGAAAACACACTTGCCCACTACTACCAATGTTCACAGTGGCTTTATCCAGCCCAACCATACCGTTGCCAATACCCTGCATCACTTGGTCTCCGCCACCAGCGACGACCAAAGTGTCCGGTTTTAGTCCAGTAGTCTCTGCCGCCGAGCGGCATACGGTACCGATGTTTTCGGTGGTTTCAAAGCATTTTGGAAAAATCGCGATTGGCAAACCCGCTTTGTCCAGAATCCGTTTTGACCAGGCGATGTTTTCAATATCAAAGGCCAAAGTGGCTGATGCATCCGAAAAATCGGAGCTGAGTTCGCCGGTCAATTTCAGTTTTATATAGTCTTTCGGCAAGCATACATAGGCCGTTTTATCAAAGTTTTTCGGCTCGTTTGCTTTAAGCCACAACAGCGACGGCAATAAGAACCCGGTATAAATGGGATTCATCATCCAATTAATGACTTCATCCCGAGTAAACAATTGGTTTAAGTGCTCTACCTGCTTGGCCGAGCGTACATCACAGTGCAGTATCGCTGGGCGAACCGGCTGGTAGTTTTTGTCCAACGCCACCAAACCGTGCATCTGCCCCGAAAAGCTGATTGCTGTTACCGCTTTAGCAGGACATACCTTTAGCACGTCTTGTATGGTTGCCACGCAAGCCTGCCACCATGTTTCGGGGTCTTGCTCGGCATAGCCAGCGGCCGGAGATTCCAACGCATATGATCTTGCGCTTTCGCCCATCACCTGGCCTTGTTCATCAATCACGATGGTTTTAAGGCTGGATGTTCCAAGATCAATCCCCATAAGCAGTGCCATTGTTTTACACCTCGTCCTGCAATGTCGCAAGCATAAAGCCCGCCATAAATGTGTCGCCCAAACCGATAGTAAACTTCGGTTTTTCCATATATCTTGATGGCACCAGATGAACCACTTTGTCCACCTGTTTTTGCGCCAATGCACTTGCAAATTCCAAACCAATTTGGCTTAAGTCTAGTTTTAAAGTCTCTTCACACTGAGCTACCGTGCCGTACTCGCCAATCCTAGCGCGCGTGCCGGACATCAGGTTGCCTAGCGTTAAACCCTTAACATAGTCCACGCCAGGTAATGCCGCCCCGCAGTACATAGAATAGTCTTTGGTGTGTAGCACAATCCCCTTAGCCGGGTAAATGTTAAGCAGTAAATCTAGCCCTTCCAACACCGAATCCAAATTATCTTTGTTGGTTTTAACCCCATGCTTCTCGGTGTGATCTACCAACTCTTCCTCATTCATACCAAGGATATCGATGGACTTAGCCAGCTTATCAAACACCAAATTCTTAACTTCCGGATTAAGGTAGAACGCCCCTTCCAGATAGATGATGGCGTTTGGGTTTTCTTTCTTTATATAGTTAAAATGTGTGCAAAGTTCGTCCGCATGTTTACTCATGATGTCAGCGTCAAGGATGGCGTTAAAGCCAGAGATGCTATAGGCTAAGATGTCTTTTGCGTTTGTTTCGCAGTAATCAATAAATTCTTGTTTTATCGGTAAACTTTTGTGTACCGTATCGTAATCCATAATTAAGCGATTCGACAGCGGTACCTCCACCTCTTGGCCAAGGATATTAATCTTGTCGCCCTTCGAGTACTGTAGAATCAAATGTCTCACTGGCAACTCATTTGTGGCCGCCTGCATGATGGGTTTAAGTCCATCCGGTGTCACCACACTTACGCCGGGTCTGTCCATCAAAGTACAAACTTCCTTTGACATATCGGTGATGTGCATGATGGCCGGAAACCCAAGCGCACTGATGGCCGCCCCACCCTGCGCGCCGGTTCCGCCTAAAGCAAAAGCGTTTTTAAACTGTGTTTCCAGGTATTCGCATATACTGTTGTCGGTGATGTCCACTTCGCCACCAAGCCCATTTTTGACATAGTAGCTGACGATTCTGGCAAAAGACGCCATCGAGTCGATGACATCGCCATCACTCACTGATGGCGCTTCGGTTAGGTGCTTAGCGATAATGTGGTTAAACACTTCGGTGTCCCATTCCAAAACCACGTCCAAGTCGCTAGTATATCCAAAGATAAATCTTTTTGAACTTGTTTTTAAGCGTTCAATATCCTCACTAACCTCATTAAGGTAGCTTTTGTATTGATCCGTATATTCCACTGGATGGTTCTCCTATCCTTCTACATTTTTGTTTCTGACAGAACAACTTCCAAATCGTAATCTGATTGGTTTTTAGCTTTTGTAATGAAATAGATAATCATGTCTAGAATCGCTGAGATGTATATATGAGAAGCCGCGCCATACACATAGACACTGGATGTCTCAACCCCAGAAGATAGGGTGTAGTCCGCCATGTCTTTTGCGGGCGACCGCAGTAAATCGGTGATGGCCATGGTCTTCATCCCCTTCTTCTTGGCTAGTTCAAAAGCACTGAGTATGTGCTTTGAGCTTCCCGAATGAGAGATGCCGATGGCAAGGTCATTTTCTGACCCAAGATTGATATTGTTTAGCTGTTGTTCCAGCACTTGTGAGCTTGTGGCTCTAATGCCTGCTCGGCCAAGTCTAAAACAAAAGTCAGAAATAACAGGGATGGAATTACCCACCGCAATAAGGTGGATAACTTGGCTGTTTAATATTTTTGCGACGCATTCGCGTACAAGGTCTTGATCTAGGTTGGCACCGACTTGAACAATTTTGCCGGCGATTTCGCGAAACAGGTCTTCACTGCTGTCCGGATTGTCCGGATTAATGGCACCGCTAATCAACTGATTTCTACCAAGTTCGTGGGCTAGCTGGAGTTTCATCTGGTAAAAGCCAGTATACCCCAAGCGCTTACATAGGCGAA
This sequence comes from Eubacteriales bacterium, assembly GCA_040883365.1. Taxonomy (GTDB): domain Bacteria; phylum Bacillota; class Clostridia; order Christensenellales; family CALMFG01; genus CALMFG01. Next base: position 4,314 of record JBFLKV010000220.1, on the reverse strand, counting down.
TAACGGTCGCATCGCTGGCACCGCTTATTTCTGCCAAATCTGCCACGTTGATGCTGACTGCCTTTTCTGGATTGCTTAAGATAAAATCGGCTACCTTTTGTTCAGCAGCAAAAATATCTTCATAATTCTTTCGAATGTTTTGAAGTACCGAACCATCCAAATCTGTCATCGTCTAAACCCTCGCCATAAAATATTATTTCATGAAGCTTCGCCATTCCTGTTTCCACAGCCATTATAATGCACTTATTTTCAGCATGTCAATATATTTTGGTCAAAAAAACGCTTTTCGTGAAATTTTATTTCACTTAAACGTTATAGTTTGTGGCTTTCTCTTGGTTTTTCGACTATTAAACGGTATTTATTGCTATTTTATACCATCTATGCTCGATTTCATGAAATGTAGTTTTATTTCTTGTGAGTCCCCCGCTGCTCCCTTTTCTCTGTTTTTTGAGCTTGTTTTTGCCTAATATGTACCGTCAACGGTATGTCTTTTTGGTGTTTTTTAAGTGTAACTGGTATACAAAAATGGATAATATACGGCAAACAAAATTCTCTAGTCTCAAACAATAAATAGCCCAAGCGAGAATTCAAGCCGTCCTCGCTAGCGAGGGCTCTGGCCAAGCTGTTATCCATCAGCGAAGCTAGCTTAAGTCACGTGACCGACAGCGACAACAAGGGTTAGGGTCTCTTAAAATTCGGTGGAGCGATTGTGCCGTTTGAGAACCCGTTCCCGATGGATACCCTGCTGTATAAGATGATGACGACAACTTTGGGGGAGTAGCTAACTCACTACTCTCTCAAATAATTAGTTTTGTTTATTTGACATCTTTTACTATACATCACATAATAAAACAAGCAGATATTTTTTAGGTGGTATACTTTATGAAATTATTATACTTTTGGATTGAAAGCTTTAGAACCATTTCAAATCAAGAAGTAGTCCTTGACGATGAATACTTAATTACAATTCATAACAAAGACAATCATGACATTAAGTACTTTTCCAATGATGGGGTGGAAATTTTTTATGGTAAGAACACCAAACCTACAAGTCCTAAAACATATGTTAGATCAATTTCAATATCAAAAAACCAAAATTACTCACCTGTAAATAAGGATACTTCAATATCAAGTATAACTACACTCGTAGGTGAAAACGGTTCTGGTAAAACTACTATTTTAGATGTTTTGTGCAGTCGTACTGACTCATGTAAATCTCAAAATAAAGAGAATATATATTATTTATTAGTTTTTGCAGATAACAACGGTGTGATTACTATCAAATCTCGAGGGATAATGGTTAATGGCAACAATATTTCTACAATAAAAAATTCAAATAACAATGGATTCTATGAGTACTATTACGCTACTGAAAATAATATAAAAGCAGCGTATGATAACTGCAAAACAGCTATATTAAATATTTCTACAATAACGAAAGGTGAGGGCGATTCATATTTAAATATGGGTATCCCAACTTTTCCAATCAACCTTAATGATTCGAAAATTCAAAACACTTTTGCAAATTGTTTCGAATTTACATGTGACTTTTTAAATGTAGAAAATTTTATAATTTCAGAAAATGATAATTTATCTATATGGCTCAAAACTGAGACCGACAGGTTTGAAGAGAATTACTTTGCCAAAAGCAGATTTGATAATCATCAATATAAAATCTTTTTCATTCTCAAATTCTCAAAAATCGTTTTTAGTAATCTAAGAAAATTGGTATTTCATTCATCCCCATTAAGAGTTTCCGCAGCTGGAACAGTTATTAAAAATCACAACCATGATATATTGTCGCAAAGAGATCGAGAGTGTGCTGAAATTTTATCATTTGCAAATACTTTTTATCCAAATGATGCTGGAACTGACACAATAAGTGTAGCACACGACTATGAAAAATGCGTCAAAGATATCGAAATGGCCATAAGCTTTTTTAAGGAACAAAAAAGCTTATTACCAGTGGCGAAAAAAGCTTACTTTACTTATATTGAAAGTCTCGAAAAAGTATTTCAATTTTTACATCGCACTGATGAAAATGCATTTTCTGCACTGTATAAATTAGAAATCCCATTTGACAAGACGTATCTTGAGTTAGTGTACTCGTTTCAATCTTTATATTGTACACACTTTAAAGGATTAACAGATGGTGTAAATATTAAATTTGAGTGGCTATCAGACGGTGCACTAAGGTTGATTAATATTTTTTCTCCAATCTATTCAATGGTAAACCGCCATCCTGATCCTTTAAAGCATTTGATTTTATCAATTGATGAACCAGAAATCCATATGCATCCTCAAATTAGTAGAGAATTCATAAATTATTTAGAGAAAGCGATTAAAATACTTATTGAAGCGAGGTACATAGGTAGTTGCCAAATTATACTCGCCACACACTCAATTTTCATACTGCAAGATATAATGAATTTTGCAGGCAAAAAGCACATATCAATTCTAAATAGTATTGATAATAAAATAAGTATACAAAACATCAACAATCTCAAAGTAAGATATTATAAAGCTAATGAGGCTTCGTTTAATCTGTTGCTTTATAAGTTTTTTGATATGCCTACTAATGATCTTCATAACGAATTATACGGTTTACTTAATGATAAATGCAGAATAGAACTTAAAACTAATCCGGATGAAAGAATATCTGAAAATAAAATGGAAGAGTATTTCAGAAAAAATAAACTCAATACGAATGCGAAACCTTACAAAGAATGTGGTCGTAAGGATAGAAAGCTTTCATTACATACCTACATCAGGAATATAATTCATCATCCTGAAAATGAGCGTAATCCTAGATTTACGAATAAAGAACTAAGAGATTCTATCGACCAAATGCTCAATCTTGTAAGCTTATTCTAATAACTGGATTAGCATTTCATGTTAAGGAGTATAAATGAGGAAACTCGAAATCAAACCTAAAATGGGCAAACCAGTGCCATTCAGAAGGACACCCCGAACACTCCAACGTGTTCAGGGTGTTTTTTCTTGTATGAAACAAAAGAACCAGAAGGCCGAGCGGGTTTCAGCCCAAGAATACGCCACAGATAAATCTTTATAGAACAGTAAGCCAGCACACAAAATAGCGCCCGTCTGATGGTGCTTTATCTATGCTTCGTGTCCCCTTAGGTAGAAGAAAGGATTGTACTTGCCCTTGGCAATTTCGGCTTCGGTCGTACCCTCCCTTGCTCTTCTCGCTAAAAACGTTTCTCAATCGTTTTTTTAACGCTCGATACCCTGAAGGGCACATAGCCCCCTTGGGGTTCGCGTGCCCTTTGGGGTACAAATCCCATCCCAGCAAAACAAAAAGCCCGCACATCGTGCGAACTCTTTTGGCAGAGAGCACGATTGCTCCCACAAGGTACTGCTGAATAAACAGCTTAGTGAATTTTGAAAAATGATCCCGTAAACAAGCATTAGTTCCGTACATTATAATTTCCCAATTATGCCACACAGTGCCCTTGAGCACTGTTTATATTAGTTTTTTTCCTAAAGGGCACTTTGCTCCAGAGCCCTTTGAATATGCTATATTAGAAAAGGTGCTTGAAAGCACCTTTTTCGTGGTTTTTTGTTTGATGCGAAGCTGCTCATATTTCCCTTGCTGTTATTTCATATCTCGTTTTTTCTTGTTGAGTGAAACAGCCATAACTATCACGGTAATGATCAATCCCACACTAACGGCGATGATAACCCATACATATATCGGAAGCGTCATCCAAATTGATGGCTCTCCATAGTATTCATCTACGGGTGGCCACCCTTCATGGAATTCTTCGGGCGGCATTTCTTCGTGGAATTCCTCGGGCGGCATTTCTTCGTGGAATTCCTCGGGCGGCATCTCTTCGTGGAATTCTTCGGGCATATCAGGATCCGGGCCTTCAGGATGTGGTTCTTGCGGTGTGTCCGCTTGTGGCGGTGGCGGCGCGGGCACATTTTGCGGTTGCGGATTAGCTGGTGCGCTGAAAACCTTATGCTTAAATGTCGCATTGCTGTAACCATAATTGTAATTTGAATCCACAAAATATTCGATTACGATGGTGTTCGTGTTCTCAGTAAACATGATGCTTATGTTTGCCGACGCAGGACCGGTAGAATTGACTTTTACGTCCTCGTGAGCACCAAGTGCTAGGTTGACATCCGTGTGGTGTCCAGATGGTATATTCGGATCGGCCAAATGTGCCATCACCATCGTGGTCACTGGGATATTCTTTAGCTTAAAATCAACTGTTCCGTTGGCGCCCGTCTTCTTTGTGTTCTGTCCAAACTTTACGGTTACCCCTTTATACGGGCCTTGTTGGTTTT
>JBFLKV010000219.1:0-6454 GCA_040883365.1 Eubacteriales bacterium | reverse complement strand
GGCACACATATAGCGACACAGTCCATCTCTTTGACCACATCAAAATCAGCGGTTGCCGAAAGCATCCCACTGCTGACCAGCTCTTCAAGGTCACTGTTCACCACATCGCCGATGTAGTTGATGCCCTGATTCACCATGTCCACCTTTTTTGCATTCACATCAAATCCGGTTACATGATATCCCACTTTGGCTTTTTCGACCGCCAAAGGCAGGCCAACATAGCCAAGACCAATAACCGCGATTTTAGCGGTTTTATCCTTGATACTTTTAATGAGTTGTTCTTTCATTCTCACCATTCCTTTTCGTTTATGATATAAATTTTTTAAAACAAATTAGTTCTGACTGTTTTGAAAGCTGGAGATAATCTCTCGGGTCTCAGTGTCATCATATTTGGGCACAATCTTCCAAATCGCTTCGATCATCTTATTCTCGTCCGTATCAATCTTCTCCATCTTGGTCAAGGCTTCGTCTAGGCCGCCCGTCTTCTGCTCTCCGTTTTTCAGGCAAAAAATCTTGTCGATTTCTGTTTTGGTTACTGTTTCCTCCGAGAAGGAAAGTTCCTCAAACATTTTTTCACCCGGGCGCAAACCCGTGTAGACAATCTTTATATCCGTATCCGGTTCAAAACCGCATAGCTTGATCATGTTGCGCGCCAATGAGTCAATCTTCACCGGGGTACCCATATCCAGCATAAATATCTCGCCGCCTTTGGCCATAGCGCCCGCCTGCAACACCAATTGCGCCGCTTCGGGGATGGTCATAAAAAAGCGAGTCACATCCTTATGTGTCACCGTCACCGGCCCACCTTCTTTAATCTGCCGCTCAAACAGCGGAATCACCGAGCCATGCGACCCCAAAACATTCCCAAATCGCACGGATGTAAAGACGGTTTTAGAGCGCTGATTCAACGCCACGATAATCATCTCGGCGATGCGTTTGGTCGCCCCCATCACGTTGGTGGGACGAACCGCTTTGTCCGAGGATATCATCACAAACCGCTCAACCCCGTTCTCGTCCGCCGCTTCGGCTACATTGCGCGTGCCGACCACATTGTTCCTAAACGCACGAATCGGGTTGTTTTCCATCAGCGGCACATGCTTGTGCGCGGCCGCGTGCAGGATAACATGCGGATTATGTTTTTTTATAATATGTGTAATCTCTTTTTTATTGCCAATTGAGCCAATCTCAATCACGGTTTCCACCGCCAGATGCCGCTCTCGAATCTCACAGAACAGTTCGTAGGTGGTGTTCTCATAGAAATCAACCAGAACGATTTTTTTCGGTGAGAACCGTAGAATCTGGCGCACCAGTTCGGAGCCAATGGAGCCGCCTGCCCCCGTCACCATCACCGTTTTTGCCGACAAATATTCCGCAATCGATTCGGTGTTCAAATCGGCCGGATTGCGTTCCAAAAGGTCCTCAATCTCAATCTCACGAAAATGCGTCACCGTGACGCTTTCGTCTACAATATCATAGATGGACGGAATGGTCTTAATTTTAAGGCCGGTATCCGCACAGCGTTTTAAGATGTCTCGCTTCTTCTCGGCGTCAATTTTATTGATACAAAAAATGATTTCGTCAATCTCATACCGGCGTGCCGCACGCTCCAAATCGCTTAAATTGCCTACCACTTTTACGCCATTGATAAAGCGATTCTGCTTGTGATCCGCATCGTCCAATACCGCTACCACATTGTAGTGCGACTTATACTTTAGGTCATCAATCACCAGTCTGGCCGCCGCACCCGCGCCAACCAGCATCACCTTCACTTGGTTTTCTATCTTATGCTTATCATAGCGAATATTGCTGAATATACTAAAGATGATACCCAGCGCCAGTCGCATACCAACGGTTAAGTAGGTGGCGATAAACATGGTCAAAATATAAACCGAGTATGGCAATCGGTCGGTATAAAAATGCGTATACACCAAAACCAGTATCGGTGCGATTAAGTTCGCGATGAAACAATAACGAATCTCGTCCCACATCTTTTGCGTAAACACCATCTTATAAACGCGCGATAGGTTAAACACGACCAAGTAGATGATGGATATGGGCAGCATGGTTTGCAGGTAGATATCCGTATAGCCGAAGTCCTGCGTCCGAAGAAACCGGAACTGGATGGCAAGAAAAAAGGCTACATTAATCAGCAGCAAATCCAGCAGCATAAAAAATATTTGAGAAATACTCAGTCGATTACGCAAATTTTGTTTCCCCCATTTATGGTCAGAACAGCTATCCTTGCTGTTCGCTCTATTATCGTCATAATCATAACTCAACTAGCATTATACAATAAAAAAAAGCAGAATAAAAGGAATTAGTCCTGCTTCCTTTCGGGCGCAAAAGCGCTTAATATATTCAGCGTCAGTACAAACACACAGAACGGATAGATATGCAAAAGCATCCTGTTCCCCGAATCCGACCAATAGATGTGTAGGGGTGACGACCGATAAGCAAATAAGATCAGCATAAAGCAAAGGATAATCGGTATCATCCATTCCAAAAACATCTCACGTTTCTTAGTGATAAGAAGCGCAACAATGCCAAACGCCGCCATCACCAACCAGGTGATTTTCCAAAAGCCATGGAAGAACATATTCTGATACATCACGGTGATGTTATTGATGAACTTTTCCATATCCAGCAAATTCAAAGCAATCGCCCCCAGCCCCAGTGCCCCCAAAAACAGCCCAAAGAGCAAACGGTTATAACGGCTGAAAAACTTCTCTTTTAAAAAGATATATAGCCCAATCGCCAAAAATGCGGCAGCTACCATCATCGAGCGTTCCACCGTTAAAAACTGACCGTCAAAATTGGCCGGAGATTGGACAAAGAAACTCAAATACCACAAAGCCACCACAGCAAAAAGGCCGCCGGTGTAATACAAAAGATTCTTGTTCTTTAGCTTGGTATGTGCGAAATACGCCATAAAGATCGCCGCCAAAAGCGGACCCTCCACGCGCGAAAAACAAAAAGCCACCATGAAAATAAAGCTTAATGCTATATCTTTTGGGCTTTCATCGAAGCTGTAACGGTACATATATATGGCCGCAAAAAACAGCGTGTACGCTGCAAATATATTGGGCACCAAACAGACGCCCAAGAACAGATAGAAAAAATTAACGGCTAAAACACTGGTGCCAAAAACACTCAACCAAACCGCCGTTTTGGTTTTGAACCCACATCGCATGATTTCTTCTTTTAGAAGCCAACCAAAAAGCAAAGTGCTCATCACTAAAAAAACATTCTGTAACGCATAGGCGTAATCGTATCTGAAAAACGCAGCGATAGAATTGATAAGGGTCGGCACAAAGGGATGACCGCTAATCTGGTAGATGTAATAATCCCGAATGAATCCCTCGGACGCATACATCTTCCCAAGGCTCATATACTCTACGCTGTCAAACGAAAGCACGTTGATTGGCACATATGAGAGCACAGCCGCCAAAGCAACCGTTCCGATCAACCAGAAAACAAACGTCCAGCCTTCACCTTTTTTAAACCAAAGTTCTTCGGCTTGTCCTTTATACACCGCGCGCCAATAGACAAAAGCCAAAACCGCCATGTATATTGCCATAACGGCCAAATATGTATAGCGAATAATAAATATGATGAGGAAGGATGAAATCATCTCAAATGCCAAAAGACCCACTAGGTAGGACAAAAGGTAGACCTGTGTTTGCCCCAACTTGTTTTTGTAGGGCCAGAGCAAAAGCCATCCCATCAAAAACAATATGACGATTGAAGCCGCTTGCTTAATCACATTTAGCAAAAAGTTCTCGTCAACCGCCCTGCCTATTTGTTCGGCGCGGTTCGCCACAGATGTCATATACAGCCCAAAAACGACCAGCACAGTCAGCACGCCGATCAGTACTAATAAACTTTTCAATATCGGTCGATTTTTCTTCATCATTGCATCTCCCTAAGCTCAGCCAATATTTCAGGTGTAATAAAAAACGTACTCATCTGCCTGCCCCAAATCACGACCACTTCGTCCGAGTCCAATATATCGTAGAAAAAATAAGCGTTGATTTCACGATAGTAATTCCAATCAATCATCTCGTACTCATCCGTTCGAGATTTTAAGTATTCTAATGCATCGCCCTTGACGAAACCATATGGTTCTTCCAGCGTTTTGATTTCCTTAACCGAAGAGCGAACGCTGGCGTTATGACTGTTAGCGATGGGCGAAAGCTCATCATAATCGCGGTCAAAATAATTGACCGAAGGATCAACCAGCAGCGTCTTGTCTGTCAGATATTCCTGCAGTTTCACCGATGTCTCCAAAGAAACGGGGAAATAGCGGTTTAACACCGTTGTGGTTTGATGCGGCACAAAATAACTGGAGTTTAGAAGATATGCGTTAAATAAAACAACCCCGAGTGCTGACAGAATCAAAATCGGTTTCAATACACGGTTCAAACGGTTTTTTTTCTTCAACACAACGACCGCAATGATAATCATGATTGTCGCAACCAATATCGCGGCCACCCCAATCAAACCCCATTTTTGAGCATTGAGGGTCATCACAGCATACGTATACGTCCCCGCCAGCAATAAAAGATACAGCACGGATGCCAGTATGATGCGTGTGGGTGACAATCTTGTCATAGTATTTCTTTTTTCTCTTTTATTTTTTTCCAAGTGTTAAACCCTCATCGTTCATCAAACGCCGATACAGCAAATCGATAATTCGCGTATACTCTTCTTCGCTGTAAAAGTCGCTTTTTTCATTATTATATACGGTTTGAAACACACGGCTTCGCATCTCAATCATCTCCGCATCACAAAGCTTGGTATCTCCAATCAGTGAAAGATACGAATTCGTGCTGTGCATGCGATAATAATACGCAGTCTCTTTGCAGAAACAAACCGATGTAGTCAGCGCCGCACGCATGAGAAAATCCCAGTCGTGAATGTACTGAAAATCTCGAAACAGTCCGATTTCTTCAATCAGTGATCGGCGAAAAAACAGATTGCCCGAGCTGATGGCCAAGTTATCCTGGCACAATCGGTAAAACATGATTGAACTGTCGATACCTTTTTGCAGTTCCGAAAATGGCGAGTTTGATTTAAGGTTGCCTTTTTCATCCACCACTTCCACTCGAGAAAATCCGATGCCCGCATGGTACGCCTCTAAGCAACTGACCATCAGATTAAAACGGCTGGGGTCATAGAAATCGTCCGAATTGAGCACCGCAATATACTCACCTTGGGTGAGGTTAATCGCTTCATCGATGCTGTTGTGCGCGCCCTGATTCTCTTTGTGCGCAATAAACGTCAAGTTGTAAAAACGCCCTTCCTTTTCCCACGCATCAAAAAGTGTTTCTACAATTTTGGGCGATGCATCTTGGCTGCAATCGTCCACCACAATAAGTTCAATCTTCTCATAGCTCTGTCGGTAGATAGAAGCCAATGCTTCCTCCACAAAATCCTCGTGGTTATAGCAGGGCACCACCACCGAAACCAAACCTTCGACCATGGGTTTACCTTGGCCAAACGAAGGAACAGGCATCCCTTGTTTCCGGTTCAAAAACAGGTCTGCCTTTTCAAAGTTGTGTTTTTTTAGTTTTGACAGCGTTCTTTGCAAAAAGACGCTAAGACCATAACGCTTGAGCACACTTCGTGCCGCGCGGCCAGTGGAAAGTATATCCATCTATCTGTCCTTATACATGTCATCATAGTATTTTTGATAAGCACCACTCAAAACCGAACCCAGCCAATCATCGTTGGCCAAGTACCAGTCAATCGTCAGTCCAATACCTTCTTTAAACATCACGGTCGGTTCCCAGCCCAAATCACGCTTGATCTTCGCCGGGTCAATCGCATAGCGGCGGTCATGCCCCTGTCTGTCCCGTACGTGTTTAATCAGGCTTTCATCTTTGCCCAAACGCTCTAAAATCAAGCCGACGATTTGAATATTCTCCATCTCGTTGTGGCCGCCGATATTGTAGACTTCGCCGCTCTCGGCCTTCCACAACACAAGGTCAATGGCCGCACAATGATCATCAACATATAACCAATCGCGCACCTGCTTACCGTCGCCGTACACCGGCAATGCTTTGTCGGTCTTGGCGTTATTCACCATCAGCGGAATCAGCTTCTCCGGGAACTGATAGGGACCATAGTTGTTGGAACAACGGGTAATGTTGAGCGGGAGCTTAAAGGTTTTGTTATAGGCTCTTGCCATCATATCGGCTGAAGCCTTGGATGCCGAATAGGGGCTGTTAGGCGCCAGCGGGGTATCCTCGGTGAAGTAACCGTCTTTGCCCAGCGCGCCGTAAACCTCGTCCGTGGACACCTGCAAAAACTTAACGCCGTCACGGTAGGTTGGATAGCCGTGGTCATCCTTGCCCGTCTGCCACGTATTTTTAGCGGTATCCAAAAGCACCTGTGTGCCCATCACATTCGTACGCAAGAAAAGCTCTGGGTCTTCAATGCTTCTGTCCACATG
>JBFLKV010000218.1:0-3299 GCA_040883365.1 Eubacteriales bacterium | reverse complement strand
GGCAAAGTGGAAAGTCGCCCGGCCAAGCACCTGCGTGCTTTTTTGGGTCAAGTGGTCAACTCCACGTTCACCACCCAGGGCGAAGCAGCCGGCGCACAGGCATGGTCCAGCTTTGATACCTATTGTGCTCCCTTTATCCGCTATGACAATATGACCTATGACCAGGTTAAACAATGCCTGCAAGAGTTTATATTTAATATGAACGTCCCCACTCGCGTGGGTTTCCAGTGTCCTTTCAGCAACTTAACCTTCGACCTTAAACCGCCAAAGATGTTAAAAGACCGTGCGGTGGTGATTGGCGGCGAAGCAAAAGAGGACACCTATGGCGATTTCCAGGTCGAGATGGACATGTTAAACCGTGCTTTTTGTGATGTGATGCTGGAAGGCGACAGCAAAGGACGGGTATTTACTTTCCCCATCCCCACCATCAACGTCACCAAAGACTTTGACTGGAATAACCCCACCGTGGATAAGTTCATGGAAATCACCTGCAAATACGGCATCCCCTATTTCGCGAATTATGTCAACTCTGATCTTTCGCCGGAAGATGCAGTTTCCATGTGCTGTCGTTTACGGTTGGATGTTTCCGAGCTGAGAAAACGCGGCGGCGGACTTTTTGGCTCCAATCCGCTCACTGGCTCCATCGGTGTTTTCACCATCAACCTGCCGCGGATCGGCTACAAATCCAAAACCAAAGAAGAGTTTTTCAATCGGATGCGCGAAGTCGCTGAGCTGGGTAAAACTTCGCTGGAAATCAAGCGTAAAATTATCGAAAGTCAGACCGACAAGGGCCTATACCCTTACTCCTCGGTTTATTTAAAAGACGTCAAGAAACGTACCGGACAATATTGGCACAATCACTTTAACACCATCGGTGTAGTGGGCATGCACGAAGCCTTGTTAAACTTCATGGGCAAAGGCATTGAGACCGTCGAAGGCCAAGAGTTTGGTGTTGAAATCATGAATGAACTGCGCGATATTATGGTGGAGTTCCAAAAAGAAACCGGCCACCAGTACAATCTGGAAGCCACGCCCGCCGAAGGAACATCCTACCGACTGGCTAAGCTGGACTTAGAGCGCTATCACGACATCATTACTTCCGGCAAAGACGTACACTACTACACCAACTCGTCGCAACTTCCGGTGGAATACACCGACGATATCATGGAAGTGATTGATCTGCAGGACGAGCTACAATGTCTATACACAGGTGGCACCGTTCAGCATCTATATTTGGGCGAGCGCATTGAGGACATCGAAACCGCAAAATCTTTAATCCAAAAGATTTTCTCAAATTACAAGATGCCTTATATCTCGTTGACCCCCACCTTCTCGGTATGCCCCAACCATGGCTATATCGCAGGCGAGCACTTCCGCTGCCCCGAATGCCAAAAAGAAACCGAAATCTGGTCCCGCGTGGTGGGCTACTTGCGGCCGGTACAGAACTATAACAAGGGCAAAAAAGAAGAGTACTTTGCAAGACAGAAACTGGTCGTACCCGAAAGCTGTATCGCAGATATGGCGGAAACGAAGTAACGATGAAAATTGTTGGACTGCAGAAAAATTCTTTTGTTGACTATCCAAAAAATATTGCAGCCGTGCTATTCCTAGCCGGCTGTAATTTTGATTGTTGGTATTGCCACAACACGGCCGTCTGCCAGGGTAATACTGGCGTTGAATACAGCATTGATGATATTTTGGCGTTTTTGGATCAACGCAAAAAAATATTGGACGGTGTGGTGATTACAGGGGGCGAACCTTTGGTGACGCCCGATATTTCCCCTTTGGTAAAAGCGATCAAAAGCAAAGACCTGCTGGTGAAGCTGGATACCAATGGGGCCTACCCGGAGCGCTTACAGGCACTGATCGATCAGGGCCTGATCGACTTTATCGCCATGGATATCAAAGCCACCGTCGAAAAATACCCCGAAGTCATTCGTGGACCGTTTGATGAAGCCGCTTTTTTCAAAAGCATCCAAATCATCATGCAAAGCGGTATCGATTATGAGTTTAGAACCACGGTTGTACCGCAGCTGACGCTGGAAGATATGGAAACCATGGCCGGGTACATCAAGGGCGCAAAATCCTATGCGTTGCAGCAATACCGTGCGCCGGAAAACCCGCCCAGCAACATTCTGCCGCTACCATTAAAGCCCAGCTTCTTTCATACCGCCAAGGAGCGCATCAGCCCTATGGTGGAGAAAATCATTTTACGCGGACTATAAAAAATAGCCCATAAAAAATCTTTTTTTATGGGTTGTTTTTTTTATATCCAAATAATGTTACACTAATTAGAATGAAACTAAATTACGTACTCGGCCGAAGCGGCCGCGGAAAAACCGAATATATCCTAAAGCAAATCAAAACGCTATTGGACGAAGATAACCTCTGCCGCATTTTGGTCATCGTGCCCGAACAGGCGACGTTTCGTATGGAGCGAGATCTGATTGAGCAGTGCGATTTGCCCGGGCTTTTTAACTTAAGCGTGGTCAGCTTTGACCGATTGGTACATGAAATACTGAACGCTTGCGGTGGACGCACATTAAGCCCGCTGGATTTTATCGGCAAGACCATGGTGGTGCGTGCACTTTTGGATGCACACCGCGATGATTTGACGGTCTTTGGCAAATCCGCCAGCATGCCCGGTTTTGAGATTAAAATGACCGAGATGCTGACCGAGCTCAAGCGCCAAGACATCAGTCTTGATGATTTAGCGCAAGCCGAAGCAATGAAACTGCCACCCATCACGCGGCAAAAGCTGACCGATATCGCTCTGCTGTACCAAAGCTATAACGAAAAACTCGCGGGAGAGCACATGGACAGCGAAGATATCATTTCGCTCGCTATTGAAAAAGCGGATACGCATAACTATTTTAACGGCGCCCATGTGTTTGTCGATGGGTTTGACCTACTCACCCATCAGATGCTGCGCTTGCTCACGCTTGCCATCAGCCAATCCGTTTGTGCCACAATTAGTTTTAGAAAAAACGGCGGGGATGCACGGGACAATATGGTTTTTGCTCCCGAAGAAAAACAGTATATCCGTATCGACGAGGCCGCCAAGGATCTTGGCATCCGACCAACCGAAATTGTTTTGTCCAGCAACCATATTTCGGACACAAAATATGCCTCCACAGAGCTTTTGCATCTTGAACAGAATCTTTTTGCCTATCCTTTTTCGCCCTATTTCGGTGCACCAAAGGACATCATGCTTTCTTCGCAGGACAGCCAAGCGCTGGAAGTGAAGGATGCTTGTTCAAAAATCATCGACCTGCTCGGCGAAGGATATCGTTTCCGCG
>JBFLKV010000217.1:0-8132 GCA_040883365.1 Eubacteriales bacterium | reverse complement strand
TCAAAAATCTGCACATCGCTCTTTTCCTGCTCAGTCCCGGCTTGTGCAATATCTGCGGTTAATACTTCGATAGAAAACTCTTTTTGCTTAATCGCTTCCTTTTCGGTCTCTATCTCAGCGTTCAGTCTTTCAATATCCCGCTCAAAATAAGCTTTACGCTCATGATTGAGCTTAATCTCACCATCAATGCGCTCAATATCACGCTGGCACGCTGTGATATCATAATTCATCTTGGATATTTTTTCGTCCATTTCGGTGGACATTTGCTCTTCGCCCTGCATCGTGTCTTCCAGCGCTTTTAGTTGTGCCAAAAGACCTTGCTCCTCTTCGGCAAGTCCTTCAATGGTCTTTTTGACCGCATCGATCTTTTCTGCATGCTTATCATAGGCCTCAAGGTAAAGATTAACTTCTAAAACCTTGAGTCGATCCGCAAGTGCCACATAACGTTTTGCTTGCTCACTCTGCTTTTTTAGAGGACCAATTTGAGTTTCCAGTTCACCTAAAATATCTTTTACACGCACCAAATTGTCCTGCGTACGCGCCAGTTTTCTCTCAGCTTCTTCTTTGCGCACACGATATTTCATGATGCCCGCCGCTTCTTCAAAAATCTTTCGGCGTTCGGTGCTCTTTTCGGTCAAAATCTCATCGATTTTCCCTTGCCCAATGATGCTGTATCCCTCTTTGCCGATACCCGTATCCCGAAACATGTCCAGAATATCTTTTAGCCGACAAGAGGCTTTGTTAATCGAATAATCGCTCTCACCCGAGCGATAAAGTTTTCTTGATATATGAACTTCTGAAAAATCGGTATCCAAAACAGAAGAAGAATTATCGAAAACTAAAGAAACTTCGCAAAAAGAACGAGGTTTACGGCTGTCTGATCCGCCAAAAATAACGTCCAGCATTTTTCCGCCACGCAAAGACTTGGCGCTTTGTTCACCAAGTACCCAGCGCACAGCATCCGCTACGTTGGATTTTCCGCTGCCATTTGGTCCCACCACGCCGGTGATCCCGTTTTCAATTTTAAACACTTTTTTGTCCGGAAATGATTTAAATCCGTTAATTATTATCGTCTTTAAGTACAAATGGGTTCCCTCTTCTATCTAAAATCAGCGATATCTATATTACCTGATTCGCTGAACTGTTTCAAGTGCATTTATTTTTTTAACATAACGACCGAAGCCATCGCCCCGCCGTTTTGCCCTTGTCTTCTGTATGAATAATAGTTCTCTTCGTCGCAAAAGGTACATTCCCCCGAGCGCGTAACGTTTTGTGGCGCAATACCTGCGCGCATAAAGCAGGAAACAATACCCTTCTCTAGGTCACCAAAAATCTTACCCTCTCGATATTCAACCGAAAAATCACCAAATGCATCCTTGAATTCTTTTTCTACATCGCTTTTAATCTCAAAGCAACAGGATTGAATGCATGGGCCGATGCCAGCTAGAATATCTTCAATGCGACATCCAAATTTATCAGTCATCATATCGACCGCGTTTTTGACAATGCCGCCCGCTGTACCTCGCCAACCCGCGTGACATACACACACCGCACTTTTTTTAGGATCATAGAGAAATATGGCCGCACAGTCCGCATGCATAGTGACCAGCGGTAAATCCTTGATAACGGTTGCAAGGCCGTCACAGGTAGGTAAATGTGCGTTGTTGTACACCCCCGCGCCCCGCATCTCTTCGGTCACGTTCAAAACATTGGGGGTGTGCCCATAGTTATCCAGCACCATATCATCTGCCAAAACGCCCAAGGTATTCGCTATTATCTCAAAGTTCGCCTTGATGTTTTTCGGGTTTTTCTCCCTACCAAACGAAAAATTAAGTGATGCAAAGCCATCCTTACTCACGCCTGTTTTACGGGTGGTGAATGCGTGAACAAGCCCATCCGCTTCAACAAAAGAAGGGATGGTTAAAAAAACAACATCCCCTTTTTTTTCGTGTGTAAATCCTTGTTTTACCTGACGGTAATAGTTTTCAAAGTTCATACTATTTTTCACTGATCAACTTGTTGAGCTCAACCATGAAAGTATTGATATCGGTAAACTGACGATAGACCGAAGCAAACCGAACATAGGCAACTGGGTCCAGGTTTTTAAGCTCTTCCATGACCATCTCGCCAATATCGGTGGATTCAATCTCTTTTTTCAGCGAGTTAAACGCCTTTTTCTCAACTTCCGCGGCCAATGCATCGATTTTTTCCATGGCCACCGGACGCTTTTCACAGGATTTAATCAAACCTTTTTTGATTTTTTCAATATCAAACGGCTCTCTTGAACCGTCTTTTTTAATCACCAATAGCGGCAGGCTGTCAATTTTCTCATATGTTGTAAAACGCTTGTTGCAATTTAAGCACTCGCGTCGCCTTCGAATAGCGTTGCCCTCTTCTGTCGGCCGCGAATCGACCACTTTGCTCTCAATACATCCGCAGAACATACATTTCATTTGATTTATGCAACCTTCCACCCGATATTTTGATGCTATTATACCATGTATAATGCGAAAAATAAACAAAAGATACAAGATGGTGTATATTTGCGGACATCAAAAAAGTTATGTTTATTTAATTAATCGTTCGGTATATATATAGTGTAACCATATTTTTATTAGTCAATACTTAAGATATTCGTTAAAAGAAAGGTAATGATCAATATGAAAAAAGCATTGATTGGGAATATAGTGCTCATCATCGGTCTTTTCGGCACAACTTTTGCGATTATTTATTTTACAGAATCATATAATGCATCACATTCAACCGATTCGGCAATACCTTCCGCGACGGTCGAACTTTGGGCGGACGAAGTTTCCGGCGCCAGCTTGACCTACCCTAGTGCTTCACCCGATTCGGTTTCCAGC
Organism: Eubacteriales bacterium; assembly: GCA_040883365.1. Classification (GTDB taxonomy): domain Bacteria; phylum Bacillota; class Clostridia; order Christensenellales; family CALMFG01; genus CALMFG01. Next base: position 5,268 of record JBFLKV010000217.1, on the reverse strand, counting down.
GCTTCTGTATCAGCCTCCCCTTCGCCCGACGCAGGTACAGGGGCATCACTATACAGCCCTACGCCTGATGCTGGAACCAGCGCTACGGTTAATGTCCCCGCACCCGATACGGGTACTGGTGCCAGCTCTGTGACTCATTCGGGCGATTATGACGACGATGATGATGATGAACATGACAATAATCGCGATGAGTACGATGACGATCATGATGAGCATGACGATGACGATGACCACGATGATGACGATGATTGAACATGTTAGATGCAAGGGCACGCCGATATGCATACCTTTGCATCGATTCACTTTAGTGTTTTGTTATGCTCGCAATACGATTTAACTGAATTTACGCAATATTCTGTTTTCCTTCCCGAACAAGATATCGTCTTAATCAACTTGACTACGCTTTTTCTCTTCTTATTAGCATAATCAAAAAAGCAAGGCATCGCTGCCTTGCTTTAATTTATTTCCCATTATTTAGACGCTTTAGAAAATCACCAAGTCTTCAATTTCCTGCAAAATGCTTTTTAAGACACCTTCTGCGTCTTGCGGTCCTAAGTCCCCTTTGCCGCGTTTCCAGACCGCAAAATTGCCGTCTTCCACTTCCTTGTCGCCTACAATCAGCATATACGGCAATCGCTCGGTTCTGCCTTCACGAATCTTATAGCCGATTTTCTCGCTTCGCGAATCCACTGTAGCGCGAACGCCGACTTTTTTAAATATCTCTTCCCACTTTTTGCATGTCTCAAGCGCGCGGTCAGTGATGGGCAAAAAGCGTACTTGTTCAGGTGCCAACCAAAGCGGCATCGCGCCCGCGTATTTTTCAATCAAAACGGCCAATGTACGCTCGTAGCAGCCTAAGGACGCACGGTGAATGATATACGGACGTTGCTTGTCGCCGTTGGCGTCCACATAGTACATATCAAAGTGCTCAGCCAGTGCAAAGTCCATCTGGATGGTAAATAATGTGTCCTCTTTTCCAAAGACATTTTTAAACTGCACGTCCAACTTAGGACCATAAAATGCGGCTTCGCCGTCGGCTTCCACATAATCTAACTCTATATCGTCCAAAATCTTTTTCATCAGTGCTTCGGAGAACTCCCAAGCCTCGGGATTATCGATATATTTCTCAGTCTTTTTCGGATCCCATTTGCTGAACCGATAGGTCACGTCACTTTCAAGTCCGGTGGCCTTCATCATATAATTGATCAAGTCCAAAACATCTTTAAACTCATCCTCCACCTGCTCGGGTGTTGCGATGATATGCGCATCGGATAGTGTAAACTGTCTGACGCGAATAAGGCCATGCATCTCCCCGGATGCTTCGTTTCTGAAAAGAGTGGATGTTTCGGCCAGTTTCATCGGCAATTCACGATAGCTGTGGTGGCTGGCTTTATAAATCATAAACTGGAACGGACAAGTCATCGGGCGCAAAGCCAACACTTCGTCATCTTTTTCTTCATCACCCAAAACAAACATACCGTCTTTGTAATGATCCCAATGGCCGGAAATCTTATATAAATCGCTCTTAGCCATCAACGGTGTTTTGGTGTATTGATATCCGCGTCTTTCCTCTTCGTCTTCCACAAAGCGCTGCATAATCTGCATCACCTTGGCGCCTTTAGGCATAATCAGCGGCAGTCCCTGCCCCACTTCGGGCACGGTGGTGAAATATTTCAGCTCGCGGCCAAGTTTGTTATGGTCGCGTTTTTCGGCTTCACGCAAGTTTTCTAGGTAGGCAAGAAGTGCATCTTTTTTGAAGAAAGCCGTACCGTAGATGCGTTGTAGCATCTTGTTTTTTTCATTGCCCTTCCAATACGCTCCAGCAGAGCGCAGAAGCTTGATGTTCTTCACGCGTCCCGTGGAAGAAACATGCGGACCGGCGCAAAGATCGGTAAACTCGCCTTGAGTATAGAAGCTGATGGTCTCGCCTTCAGGCAATTCGTCAATCAACTGCACCTTATAATCTTCGCCCTTTTCGGCCATCAGTTTTTTGGCGTCTTCTCGGGCCAGTTCGGTGCGTGTCACCGGCAGATTTTCTTGGATAATCTTGGCCATCTCTTTTTCCAGCGCCTTTAAGTCCTCGGCGGTGAATGGTGTTTCCACATCAAAGTCATAATAGAATCCGTTTTCTATGGCTGGACCAATGGCCAACTTGGCCTCCGGGAACAACCGTTTAACGGCTTGCGCCAACACATGGCTGGCGGTATGACGTAGCGCATACTTGCCCTCATCGTCATCAAATACCAAAATTTCCAGTGCACAGTCTTTTTCAATCGTCTCACTAAGCGAAACAATTTTGCCATCAATCTTGGCGGCTAAAGCGCTTTTTTTCAATCCTTGGCTTAACTTTCCTGCAATGTCCAGTGCGGTTGTGCCTTTTTCGGCTTCAATAATGCTTCCGTCTTTTAATGTTACTTTCATGTCATATACCCTTTCTGATAAACAAAAACGCCCCGAAAGAATACTTGTCAGTATTCTATGGGACGAGATAATAACCCGCGGTTCCACCCAAATTCCAGCCAATATTGGCCAGCGCTTTTAAGGCATTTTTTTCGATATCATTGTTCCCGGGGCGGTCGAGAATGGTCTTTTGGCTGTTTAATACCGTTCTTTCAGCATCGCAAACGGTTCTCTTTTTTTCACCCAGCGTAAAAAAGGTCTCACCCGGAAAACAAAGCCTTTCGCTTTGTTATCTGCATTATAGCACGATAAAAACGGATGTCAAGACATCGCAATCCTAATTTTTACTGTACTTCACTTAAGACATACCAGTTTTGAATATCATTATAGATGTTTAAATCCCTAAATTCAGATACGCCTTGGATACTGTCATCATAAATCAACGAATTTGTCATAAAATACAATGGAATTTGCGGCAATTGCTCAACAAATATCTTCTGCATCTCGGAATAAGCCAACTTTTTCTCGTCATCGGTCACCGCTGCCCCGCACGCTAACAAAGCCGCGTCCATATCTTCGTCTTTATAGTAACCGTAATTCGCCGTTGATCGCGATGAATGTAACATGAATCGTACATCCGGGTTGCGCGCCAAATAAAAGCTCATCAATGCCACATCATAAGATCCGGCCTCTACCTTTGTTGTAAACAATGTCGAAGAAAGCTCACGTAAATCCACGCGAATACCGATGTCCTCCAATTGTTCCTCAATCAGCGATGCGATGTTTGTTTTGTAGTTGTCTTGAAGTTCTTTGGGGTACATCAATTCAAAGCTACAGGTGATCAGCTCCCCCGTCTCTTCATTCATCTTGGCCAAAAAACCGTTTTCGTCTCTCTCGGTGTAGCCCATGTCGTACAATAGCGCAAGTGCTCGTTTTTCATTATACTCATAAATGCTCAAGGTTTTGTCATACAGCCAGCTGTCCGGTGGTATTGGCACATCGGTTGCCACGGCATGGTTGACCAACACCTTAGAAATAATCTGTGATTTATTTAAAGCATATGCAATCGCTTGCCGCGCACGCACATCATGAATAAACATCTCATCGGTTTCACCCGTGCTGGAAACATACAGATTCGGCACCAAGCAGTCATAATACTGTGTCATGTATTCTTCAACATTGGTTACGCCATATTTTTGGTAACGATTGGCCGAAATCTCGGATGTTCCGATCACATCCAAAACCTGATTGGCGTACGCTTCTATCTCGCCCTTTGCATCGGCCATCGGAATGGCGCGTATGGTTGTAATATAGGGTTGTTTTTTCCACCAATCATCGTTGACGCTAAGACGAATACCTTCGTTGATATCAAAATCCGTAAACTCATAAGGGCCACTACCGATTGGCCACAGGTTATCAAACGTCTCATAATTTTCATAATAGGATTTGCAAAGCACTGGGAAAGTCATGGCATACTCAATATAGGATGACTTTTCCGGTTCTATCTCGTCATCATATATCGTTCTTGGGTCCACGGCGTTTAATACCAGTGTGTATTTATCCAACGCATAATACTCCCCGATACGTTTGTTGTACCTGGCATAGATACTGTCTTCTGTATCCATATCGGTGATAATATCCAGCGTAAACACCAAATCATCGGCGGTTAATTCACCAAAACCATTATGCCACTGAATATTTTTACGTAAGTAAAACGTCCATACCTGTCCCGATGTATCCACCGTCCAGTTTTCAATCAAATCGCCACGAAATTGACCGTCAATATCCAGCGACAGTGGGGACTCAAAAATCAATGTGTACAAATTGATCATATTGATGTTGTTTTCAGTCAAAGGGTTAAATGTTTTAAGATTAGTCGGCATCGCGATGGTAATCTCGCCACCCGAAAGCGGTGTAATGGTTTTTTCCTGGTCGGAAATATCATTTGCATCCAACACATAAGTGTTTTCGGTATTCAGTATGCTCTCCATTGCCGCGCATCCACTAAAAAAAAGACATGAAAAGCTGAGCGCAATCAAAATCATGATCACGCGTTTAGATTTATTCATCAAAGGTATAAAGCTCTTGATATATCTCATAAGTTTTTTCCACACGTTTTACAAAGTCTTCGGTTTCTCCGTACGGAATATGCACCAAACGGTCTCCCTCGGCATAATCCTCATTCGCCAACCATTCATCCACGCGGCCAGGGCCGCTGTTGTATGCCGCCAGGACCAAAGGCATATTATACGAGAACCGTTCATTTAAATAATTTAAGTACCAGCATCCCAAAGCGATGCTTATTTCTGGCTCAAATAAATCCGTTGCTGTAAAGTCAGTATACTGCTCCTTGCCTGCAATCCACTCGCCGGTGTCCGGCATAATCTGCATCAATCCCAGCGCGCCTTTGCCCGACTGAGCGTCTTTATCAAACTTGGATTCCACCCAAATAACCGATGCAACCAAATATGGGTCAAGATTATACTGATTTGCATATTCCTCAATGATTTCCTTATATTCTAATGGATATCGTTGCTGATAATAGATTTCTCTACCCACACGAAATCCAAAGATTACGAGTATCAGCATGATAATAATAAAAACTGCTTTTAATAGTGCGCGCATTGTCTACCTTTGTCTCATTCGTATCATCAGGCTGCTAAAGAGATTGTCCACCTGCGCCTGCGTCGCTTCGGTCGTGCCCGAATTATCAATCACGTAATCTGCAAACCCACGTTTCACATTATCGGTCATTTGTGCTTTTAAAATCAATTCGATTTTTTCATCATCAATATCATCGCGAAGCTTTAAACGTCGTATTCGCTCATCAAGCTCACAGATGACCAACCAGACTTCATCCATTTCTTC
>JBFLKV010000216.1:0-4448 GCA_040883365.1 Eubacteriales bacterium | reverse complement strand
GCACAATATCGATATAAAAGGACATCGCTAATGTGGCAATCAAGGTTTTCACAAAAAATGATTTACCCACCACACGGCCACCGACTGCAAACAGCGGAATATTGATGACGAGCATACTGATGCCGACCGGAAAACCAAATAGATAGTATAATATCGTAGCAATACCGCTGACCCCGCCTGCTGCGATTTTATTGGGTATCAAAAAAGCATCCATCCCAAAACTCGCCAGAAACACGCCCGCCAATATCAGCGCATATTCTCTGATTACGCGCTTAGTGTCAACCTTATTTTTTCCTTTTGTTATCATATCCTTAACCATAAGAATCTCTCGCTTAGATGTAATAGATACTCAGCGGCAATGCCGCCATTCCCGAAAAATAGAGCACCAGCGCCGTCCCCAACGCATAAACGCTTTTTTCAGTGCTGAAATACTTGTATGCCAGAAAGAAATCGGACACCGCCATAAATAGCACCCCGACCAGTGCCGGCCAGGAAGCACCTGTATTCATCACCTTGACCAGCGAGATCGCCTTGGCAATCATCACCACCGAGGACATAAAAAACACAAAAACCACCAGCTTATATCCGGCCCCGCCAAAATCCAACCGCTTGATGCGCAAAAACAAAAACGCCGCAACCACCCCGACTAAAACGGTGAAAAGTTCGGCACTGCTCACCCATGGGGCGCCTGTGCGCGAAAGATACATCGCAAAATATGCGGCCAACAACACATGTGCCACAAAAAAACTGCCCATCCCTATGCCTATCACTGCCTTGCTCTTCCCCGCACCCAGCATCGCCATATCGCCCACGAAACAACAAAACATAGCGCTGAACACCCAAGCGAAGTGCTGCAGTGCCACCAGTTGCCCATCCACACGATTTAAGAAAAAAGCGAGCAGTGCGATGACAAGGTATAGAATGCCTGCCGGAATTTTAGTCGCCCGCTTCATAGCCGTTTTGCTGCCATAGTCCGCGTATATGTATGCCGTGGCAAAACCGATATAGAGTATGAATGCAATGTATAAATAGATCATCTTCCCTCCATTTTCACCAGATGATTATATCATATATATTCGCCAAAAAGCACAGAGAGTATATAAACCTTAAGTGTGCTTTTCGCTTTTATTCACTTCTTTTTAGCCAAAAAAAACGGTTCAATATAAAATTTACATGTTATTAACGTTAATGTTATATAAAATTAGTTGATGCATGCCATTGAAATTGTTATAATGAGTTCACAAAAAAACTATTGAACACTTTTGGGGAAAAACATTGATTAAACAAATCATTTTTGACTTTGACGGAACTTTAGCCGATTCTGAATCGGTATTCTATCATGTCGCCAACGATGTATGCAAAAAGTTTGATTTGCCGCTGTTTTCTGTTGAGCAATATCAGCACCTAGCATCCATACCCATCAAGGACGCTATCAAGGAATTAGGCGTCAAATGGTACCAGATACCTCAGTATTGGCTGGAAGGGTGTCTTTCTTTCATGCGGCATATCAGCAGCATCAGTCTCTTTGACGGCATCGCGGAGCTGCTTAACGACTTGGATGAATTCGGCTTGGGTCTTTCCATCATCTCGTCCAACTCGAAGGACAACATCCACAGCCTGTTGGAGAAAAACGACATCGACTACTTTGATAGCATCATCTCGGTGCAGAAACTCTTTAAAAAGCATAAATTCATCAAAAGCTTTTTAAAGCAGCATCATCTCGAGCCCGAAGAAGTGCTTTATGTGGGTGACGAAGTGCGTGATATCCTCGCCTGTAAAAAAGCGCGAATCAAAGTGATTGCCGCATCCTGGGGCTTTGATGGTCTTTCCCATTTAATCGAAGAAAACCCGGACTACATTGTGGATAGTCCGTATCAGATTAAAGATATCGTGGAAGATTGTCTGGTCGATGAATATGCTTAAAAAATTAATATCATGATAAATCACAAAACGGATATATGCGTATATCCGTTTTTTTAATTCTATTCTATTCCCGTTGCTTTTTTGATATAGTCGGTAAACCATTCCGCGCCTTTGGGGTTGACATGGCTTTCATCCCCAAAGTAATCGTTGGGTAGCTCATTAAATGCCGCGTCAATCATGGCTTCGGGATGCGCCGTCCACACAGCCGCCATTTTTTCCTGATAGCCACTGACGAACGCATCGCTCATCGCCTGGCAGGAAATTTGGCTCATGGGTGCGGTAAAAACGTAAACCGTAATGCCTTCTTCTTCACATCGGGTTAAAATCCGATCGAAATAATCATAGATCAAGTGCGATTCTTCAAAATTCGACCTCGCTGCCTCCGAATTGGTCGCACTGGTCGAATCGGCTCGGCCAAAATAAAACTGCCCTTCCCCGTCCTGTACCTCTTCGGTCACCCAATCATACCGCTCGGCGTTTTTTGCGCCTTGTGAAAGCAAGGAAGATACATCAGCCATATAGTAGGGCGGGTACTTAAGTTTATATAACAAAAGCTTCCCGTATTGTGCCACCCCGCCGTCTAAGCCACCGCCTCTCAGCGCAATATCGTCATCCAGCCGGATGGATTCATTCACCACTTCCCAGCTTTGGGCGAGCGAAAGAAAATCCATCTTTACTGCTCGCTCCCAAAACGTTTCGCCCAATTCAAAGTGGTACGGCGCATAGGAGATAATTATCGCTTGCGGTGCAGGATTATTCTTTAAGTATTCATCTAAAACATAATAGCCTTCCACGGCGGTCCCACCGGGCAAAGCCAGCGAATACACATCCGATTGGAACGCATCGGCCAAAATGCCCGCCTGTGCACGGGAATCGCCCAAAATCAGCACTTCGTGCGGCTCGGCCGTTTTTATCTTGGTATTGGCATACAGACCATATTCGTCGTTGTACATATATTTTGGAAAAGCATATACCGCCACGGCAAACAACACCCACAACAGCAGTAAAAACCCGAACAACTTAAGGAGTAGTTTTCTCATATCACTTCTCCTCCAAAAAATCGTGCAAGGTTTCTTCAAGTTCTTCCGAAAACGCCTGAGCCCCTTGGGTATTAAAATGGCTGGCATCCGAAAACCATTCATTTGGCGCGCCACTTAAATCATAAAGCACATTAAAGCACGCATATTTCGCTTCAAGCGCACTCATGTACTCGCCGTATGTCGCCATATATTCATCCGAAAGCACAGCATAGGACGCCGCGTTCATAGGCATCGTCACATAGATGACGTCAATCCCCTCCTGCTCACAAAGCATTAGGATGCGGTTTAAATAACCATCCAACACCTCAGTCGGTGCAAAACGCGCGTATCCGGTCTCCACATTGAGTTCATCCGAGTAATCCCCTTGTGCAAACCAATGATAACCCGAAAAAAGACCCAATCGCGCGCAGGTCGCTTTGTTTTTCTCGATGTTCTCAATTGGGTTTTCCAAAAAGTCGCGAAGCTCGGCCATATAGAGTTTCGGGTATTTAATACGGTATAAGACCAGTTTTACATCATCCTTAAGCCGTTGTATTTTACTGCTGGGATATGCATTGACGATTTCCGCTTGATCTTTAAATGATAAAAAACCGTATTTTATGGTACGATACCAGAGCCATCCATGCTCCGCTAAATCAAACGGTGCATAGGACAGGATAATATATTCGGGCGGTTCGTTATATGATAAATACCGCTCCAACATATAATACCCTTCGGCCGGTGTGCCCCCGCCCACAGTGATGGATACGGTTTCATCACTGAGCACGGTTGGCATAATCCCCGCTTTAGCACGAGAGTCCCCGATAATCAGCGCTCCACTTTCCTGTTCGCACTTTTCCCAAGCCGATTTCCACATGACATAGTCGGTGTTTTGATACCACATCGGCGCAAAAAACAAGAACCCTTGCAATGGCAGAAGGATAATTAGTGCGATTAGAAGTAATTTTAACAGGAGTTTCTTCATCCCTTAGCCCTTTAAAATTGAAAGTAAATAAACTGCGCTTCACTGTTGCCCATGATAAACATGATCGCAATCAACAAGCTGAACGTGAAATACATGCTCCAGCGCACCATCGTCGGCCAAGCCTTGACCATGGCGTGAATGCTTTTTTTGTGCTCACGGCGAATCCATACAAACAGCATAACCCCCAAGCCGAAAATCAGCGGTAGTATCACTGTATTTAGGCTCATCTGCATCGCGCTGCGCACACCGTTAAGATATTCATAGCTTAGCCATTGGCTCGCATCCCCAAACAAATGCCCGATGATATAAAATGCATCGCCCACATTGTTTGCACGGAAGAATATCCAACCCAAGTTGACCAAAGCAAAAACCAAAAGTCCTGAAATAAACAGATATATCTTTTTACCACCATCTGAAAATTTCGCTTCAAACACTTTTCTCGGCTTTGCGACCCATTCTTCAAATACACGCAAGACCCCATGCAAAGCACCCCAAAGCACAAAGGTCCAAGCCGCACCATG
>JBFLKV010000215.1:0-2858 GCA_040883365.1 Eubacteriales bacterium | reverse complement strand
GGAATCAAAGGCGTGGGTATTGACGGGCTTGGCATCGAGCGGGCACAGAGTGATTACGCCACGCACCGAACACTATTGGGCGCGGATATCCCCATCATTGAGGGGTTGCGGCTCAAAGACGTGGCCGAAGGTGAGTATATTCTGGTGGCATTGCCCATCAGCATCCCCGAGGCAGAGGCCGCGCCGGTTCGTGCCGTATTACTTGAAAAAGGCGAAGTTTTATAGAATGTGACAAAAGAGTTAGCAAAAACTAACCGATGTAATCGAATTGACATATTTGTTTCGAGGTTCTTCATGGTTTCGCTATACTTTATTCTAAAAAAGTGGGTACATTTAATAACACACCTTTAGGGAGGAAAGATTATGACAGGATTAGAATCGCTTGTGGGCAGTGAAGTGACGATTATCACCGTATTTTTGGCGGGATTGATTTCTTTTCTTTCGCCCTGCATCGTACCGCTTTTGCCGGTATATTTTTCAACGCTGGCGGGCAACCGAATCGTTGAAGACGAGCAAGGCAACAAACGCTATGACGCATCATTGATCGTCAAGACGCTTTTGTTTATCTTAGGAATCTCGACCACATTTATTGTGCTTGGGTTTGGCGCAGGGTTCTTTGGCTCACTGTTTCTAAACCGAACATTCCTGATTGTGATGGGCATTATTGTTATCATCATGGGTGTTTTTCAAACGGGCCTCATCAAGATTAACTTCTTACAGCGCGAGGCAAAGCTGGATCTAAAACGATCTAAAACCGGTGACTATTTGGGCGCACTATTGCTGGGCTTGGCTTTCAGCTTTGGTTGGACGCCTTGTATCGGCCCTATATTGGGCTCCGTTTTGGTCATTGCGGCATCGGGCACACCGGCATACGGTGCGGCGCTGATGGCGATCTACACAGTGGGTCTTGCGCTACCGTTTTTGATCATTGCGTTGTTTGCAAATTTCTTGCTCTCGCGCATCAAGAAGCTGAACAAATTTATGCCGATTATTAAAATCATTGGCGGTATCATTATTATTATCATGGGCATTCTACTGTTGACCGGTAAGCTGAATGTGCTGACGGCAGCGTTAATGTAACAACGACTACTTTAATTAGAGGAGATTAAAAAGATGAAAAAACGATGGATTATGATATTGGGTGTAGTGCTTAGTTTAAGCTTGGTTCTAACGGCTTGCAGCACAGCAGCAACAACCGAAACCGCAACCGAACAAAACGAACAAAGTGAACCAGCAGAGACAGCAGAAGCGCCTATGGAAGAAGAAACAGCAGAAGCGGAAGGAACGGACATTATGTTATATGATTACGCAGGCGACCCGGTGGATATTTTTGCAGACGGTCAGCCCGTTTACCTTAAGGCATGGGCGTCATGGTGTCCTTCTTGCTTAGCAGGACTTGGCGAACTGGATGAACTATTTGCTGAAGAACATGACTATAAGGTGGTCACCATCGTGGCACCCGGTGATTTCGGTGAAAAATCCGAAGATGATTTTAAAGAATGGCTGATGGAAATCTCAGACGAATATCCGAATGTTGATGTTCTGTTCGATAGAGGGGCAGATATGATGTACAGCTTGGGCATCAAGGCATTCCCAACATCATTCTACTTTGATTCCAACGGCGAATTAGTTAATACACGCGTCGGACATAACGACAACGCATACATCGACAGCGTTTTTGCATCAATGGAATAGCGTAATAAGTAAACGAACAACTAAAGAAGGAGGAAGCGGCATGAAACAGACAGCCTTAACAGTGGTGATGGTTTTGTTAGCGGTGGTCTTGCTGACCGCATGTACTCCAAAACAGACGGCTGAAGCAACATCGGCCGATAAAACAGTGGCCGAGCAAACCACAGAGGAAGCGGTGATTGAAGTGATCAATTTGCGGGATATCTATTTGGCTGGCGGATGCTTTTGGGGCGTGGAGGAATTCTTCTCGCGTATCCCTGGCGTGTATGACGTAACCTCTGGCTATGCCAATGGTGATGCGACGGCGGGAAATCCGTCTTATCAAGAAGTCATCGCAGGCTCAGGGCATGCCGAAACCGTGCATGTGCGTTATGACCCTAAAATTGTGGATTTGCAGACACTGCTGATTTATTATTTTCGCATCATTGACCCGGTATCGGTCAACCAGCAAGGCAACGACCGCGGTATTCAATACCGAACGGGCATTTATTACACTGATGCCAGCGACCTTCGGGTGATTGAGGCGGTGAGGGACTTTGAGCAAAAAGACTATAACGAGACATTTGCGGTGGAGGTTGAACCGCTGGGCAACTTTTATGAAGCGGAAGAATATCATCAGGATTATTTGCAGAAGAACCCAAACGGATATTGTCACATCAACTTTAGAAATTTGGACGACCCGATTGAGAAAATCGATCTGGGTGGTTCCGGCTATATGGACGGCATCGTGTTTATCGACCCGGCCGAGTATCCTAAACCGAGCGATGATGAGATTGCCGATATGCTGAACGCTGAACAGTATAATGTGACGCAGAAGGCCGCTACCGAGCCTTCGTTTGGCAACGAGTATTTTGATAACCATGAAGCGGGCATTTATGTGGATATCGTGACGGGTGAGCCGTTGTTTGCTTCGGTGGATAAATATGACTCCATGTGCGGCTGGCCGAGTTTTGTAAAACCCATCAGCGCACATGTGGTGAACTATGCTGAGGATACAAGCTTTGGTATGGTGCGCGTTGAGGTACGAAGCCGTGTGGGCGACAGTCACTTGGGCCACGTGTTTGATGATGGCCCGCAAGATCGCGGCGGAAAACGCTATTGCATCAATTCGGCGGCTTTGCGGTTTATACCCAAGGACGAGATGGAAAGTGAAGGATACGGATATC
>JBFLKV010000214.1:0-4306 GCA_040883365.1 Eubacteriales bacterium | reverse complement strand
ATTGAAGTTTTTATTGACTGCTGAACTAGAAGAGCCGGAAAAATAATTTCCCGGCTCTTCTAAGTTAATATAAATGGCTATCTAAGAATTAAAGGCTTAGCTCCGATTAGCTATTTTGAACTTGCATCTTCACCATGGAAGCGAATATACTCTGCTGCTTTTTAAGCGCATCCGGCGATCCAATCTCGGCAATTTTTCCATCTTTAATCACAACAATCTTATCCGCACCGGATACCGTGCGCATCCGATGGGCAATAATCAAAACGGTCTTATCTTTGATCAGTTCGCTCAGCGCACTTTGCACCTTGCTTTCGTTCTCCGCATCCAGCGATGCGGTGGCTTCATCCAAGAGGATAATCGGCGCATCTTTCAAAATTGCTCTGGCAATGGATATCCGCTGGCGTTCGCCGCCGGACAGTTTTTCCCCGTTTTCGCCGATTCGCGTATCATATCCATGAGATAGCTTCTTCACAAACTCATCGCACTGTGCCAGCCGTGCCGCCTGAATCACCTCATCATCAGACGCGTCCTTTTTACCCAAGCGGATATTCTCCATCACACTGGAGTTAAAGAGGGTCACATCCTGAAAAACGATGGAATAATACTTCAACAAAGTTTCCGGATCGATTTTTGAAATATCTTCTCCACCCAGAGTAACCATCCCCTTATCGATATCCCAGAAGCGTGCAGAGAGCTTAGCGACCGTACTCTTGCCACCGCCTGAAGGTCCGACTAGCGCCGTCACTTCACCCTGCTTCGCGGTAAAGCTGACATCTTTTAAAGTCTGAACACCGTCCAAATAGGAAAAATCGACATGCTCAAATACGATGTCAAAATTGTTCGGACTAAACTCAGATCGTCCTCCCTGCCTTGGCATTGCGTCCATTTCTTTCATTCGCTTGATCCGTACGCTTAAGTACAATAGCATGGCCAGATTATTCATCACTTCCATAATCGGGTTATAAATACGTGCGGTAATGATCAAGAATGCCAAATAAACGAAAATGCTGATTGTTCCGGCGGACAGCAGATAAGCGCCGGCCAATATCACTGTGGGAAGCCCCAGTTTCAAAATGACATAGGCAACATTGACAAATGCACCAATGACCAATTCTCCCTTAATCATAAACCGCTCATATCCATCCAGCTCGACATCCAAATTCTTTGAAAAATCGTCTTCACGATTATATGATTTGATTTCATGAATGGAATCCAGTCCTTCTTGAATACTATCCGACATCTCCCGCTTTGACTGATATAGCTTAACATGCATTTTCTTTTGTAGCTTGCGAGAAAAATAGAAGACCAGTGCCGCAACCGGCACCACCCAGAACATCGCCAGCGACAATCGCCAGTTATAGATGAACATCATGGTGCCCATCAGGATAACGTTTAACACAGCGGCAAATATCTGTGGCACCGCATGGGAAAACAGCTGTTCTATCTGTGTTGCGTCTTCCATGATGGTCGCGCTTAAATCGGCAATATCTTTCTTCCCGAAAAAGGCAAGGGGCAGTTTGCGCAATGTTTCGGCCAGACTGATGCGTCTTCTCGCGCTTTCTTCATAGATTCTGGAATACGTTGAATCATATTGAAAATACGCGATGATAAACATTACGACCAGTGCCGCTACAGCCATGATGACATAGTAGAGCAAACTGCCATTCGGTGTGTATCCGCTGTTTAAATGAACCTTTAAGTATTCATCCAAAAACTTAAACCCGAAAATGACAGGAATGATAAAACTTAAATCCATAAAAAACGACCAAATAATCGAACGGATAAGATCTTTTGCTCCTTTTTCGGACATTGCAAATTTATCCTGAAAATACTTACGCATATTGTCCTCCTTCACTCGCCGATTTCGCCGCAGATATCTTCCACGCAATCGACTTTTGGTATTCATCCCACATTTTTTTATACAGTCCCCCTTGTTTCAGCAATTCCTTATGTGTGCCTTCTTCAACGATCTTCCCACCGTCCACGACTAAAATTCGGTCCACGTGTGTAACGCTGGTCAGGCGATGGGCAATCATCAATGTGGTTTTCCCTTTGCTTAATTCTTTCAGTGCTTTTTGAATCAGATGTTCGTTCTCCGGGTCTGCAAAAGCGGTTGCTTCATCCAAAAGCACGATAGGGGCATTCTTTAGGAACGCTCTTGCCAATGCAACGCGTTGCTGTTCTCCGCCCGAAAGATAAGTGCCCTTGGTACCCATAACCGTATCCAGCCCGTCTTTCAGATTATCAATAATCTCTTTGGACTGTGACGCCTTCACGGCATCGCCTATATCCTTATCGCTGACGTTTTCTTTTCCAAATACGATATTTTCTTTTAAGGTGCCCTTAAACAGCCGAGTACTTTGAAAAACAAAGGCTACGGCATCCATTAACTCGTTTTTGGGTAAATCTTTCACATTCACACCGCCAACCAGCACTTCGCCCTCGTCCGCATCCCAAAATCTCGCAGCCAAACGGGCGATGGTTGTTTTCCCTCCGCCGGAAGGTCCAACCAAAGCAATGGTTTCGCCTTCGTTTAGCTTAAAACTGATTTGGTCTATGGCACGTGTATCGCTGCCTTCATACGAAAAGCTTACATCTTTAAACACCAGCTCATGCGTTTTTATCTTGCTTTCGCTTTTGTTGTAAACCATAGCCGGGTAGTCCAGCAGGTCATCAAACCGGTCGATTGCTTGTGTCGCTATCATCATGTTTTGTTGAAAATACATGGACCGCATTAGAAGCATCGTGAAAATCGGTGATATAAGGAGATAGAAGATATAATCCGCAAGTACAAACGCAAGGTTTTCTCCACGCCCAGCTAGTAAAATCGCCATTGGAATCAGGAAAAAAGCGGCCGACTGCATGATAATCGAATAAAATGACATCGGTGAGCGCCAAAGCAATGTGTACGCGTGTACCATTTCTTTGTACTTGACGATACTGTTATAAAAGCGCTTAAACGAAAACACGCTTTGTCCAAAGGTCTTAACAACCGGTATGCCGCGGACATACTCCACCGATTCTGCGCTCATCTCTTCCAGAGAATCAAAATACGCTTTTTGAAATTTCCTGCCTTCCGCCGTCATCATAAACTTCATCGTAATAAAGCCTAATATAATCGGTATAAGGGATGCCACACCCATTCGCCAGTCAACGATTAGAATAAGCGCCAGCAGAATAATCGGCGATATGATCGTCCCCGCCATATCCGGCAGCTGATGCGCTAAAAACGAATGCGTCGTGCCTGCGCCATCGTTGACGATTTTTCTAATTTTCCCGCTGGCGTTTTGGTCAAAGAATCCCAGCGGCATATCCATAATGCGTTTCATGCCCACCTTCTGCATCCCAACTTCCACACGGAAGGCCGCCAAGTGCGAACTCATCAACGCACAAAAATAGATAAGCACGCCTCCCAGAGCCGCCGCAAAAGCGAGCCTAGCATAGAGACTGATATTAGAAAACTCCGCCGTCTGCGGCGATGATAAAATCTCCCGCGTTATCATCCAAATGAGAACAAACGGCACAATATTCAGCGCGGCCGACAGCCCGGAAAAAATCAACGACAAGGGCATCAACACTTTTTTCTTTCCCATATAAGGGATAAATCGCTTTAATACAAACTTCTTTTTTTCTTTTTGCATGTTTTGTTTAACCTCCAAAGTATTTTGATTAACTTATATTTAAAATGCTGATATTAGTTAGCATTTACTAACTTTAAACTCAAAAAAATTTATCCGTGAACCTTTTTGCAACATCACTTTAAAGACCTACTTTACCGCAATCCTTATATTTATTCCGACGAAAATGATGTTCAGTTCTATTCAGCATATTTGTCTTCACCTATTTGATATGATATTAAATAACATTTACAGCGCCTCTGCTGTCTTAAGGTCCTTTTTGCAATCATGGCCTTTCCGGCATTAAGCAAGAATCAGATGGTCGATAGCCGCGTTTAACAATCCATCGAACTCAATAGTCTTAGAGTGATACGCAGCACTGTGCTCCCTCGTTCCATCCCCTTGGCGTATATATGCGCCAAAAAAAATTTAAGATTACACGCCCGGTTTATTTGGTGCACTTAAACTCAGCTATCGCCTTTTCACCCGACACCTCAACATGACGATAATCCCTTTTCAGCGCATCTTCCAGTTTCTCTTTTGTATAAAATGGCGGATTAAACCATCCTTTTCGTGCCAATACAAGATTAACTACAAAATCCGTCGGACCGTATGCACCCTTGATATAGGTGCATCCAATCAGCTGTCCGCCTTTTTTTAATACGCGCGCCATTTCCGAAAGTGCTTTT
>JBFLKV010000034.1:0-4098 GCA_040883365.1 Eubacteriales bacterium | reverse complement strand
TACCCATAGAAAATGCATACACCACCATCTGTACCCAAAATTCCGTGCTCATCTCGCTCGCCCCCAATCTTTCCAGTTTTTATTCCCATACCACCATATCGTCGGTTTACCTGCTTTTTTTACCATGCGAATATCCACATGCACGTTCTTGACCGAACCCAGCCCCAATCCGCCAAAAAGTGAGATTAAGGTTTCGTCCGACATGATTAAACTGCCCAACTCATAAGCCGATAGCGCATAGTCCTTCACATAGATATCCGCCGCTTTGGCGAACAAGTGCTGGGAGTGCTTTGCTCCGCCCACCCGCCTGTTATATCGGGGCGAGCGGTAGCCCGACCGAATCACCAACGCATTTTCGCCCAGTTTATTTTGTATCGCCTCCAACCGCTCCATCAGAACCTGAAGGTTTTCATAGTATAAATAGGGTATCCCGTTTTTTGTCGCCTCTGTGTCCGCTGGGTCGATAAACGCCGCCATTTTGAAGTGCTCGGTTTGTGGTGTTTTAAGTGTACCCAGCGCCAACTGAATCTTGGCCATCGTTCCTGCCCCAACGATGCCATCGGCTTTAAGCTTCATTTGCATCTGAAACTGCCTGACCGCTTGTAGGGTCGTATACCCAAAAACACCATCCGCATCGATACTGTACCCCAGACTGCTCAGCTGATTTTGCAGCTTCTTTACTTCCGCGCCCTTATGCCCAATTCTTATGCTCATATGTCCGCTCCTGTCATGCTCTTAAGATGCCGAACAGTCTAGACGCCGTTTGCTTTCATCTGGCTTTCAGTCCACTTTTTTGCATAAAAAAAGAGCATGCTCGCATGCTCGAAAATCATCCATATTTACTCTAAAATCAACAGTATCGTATTCGGTCTGTCTTCTTCCTCATTTCCGTACACTTCCGTGTACTCGGGCTTAAGGTATGCGCCCATCGCCGCTGCGGCGTCGTCCACACGGCGAAACCCCACTTTCTCATATGCGCGAATCGCCCGCACATTTTCGGCCTTAGGGCGAATAATCATCCGACTGATATTGAGCTCGTTCTTTAAATACTCAACCAGCAATGTGATCGCCTTGGGGCCATAACCGTGCCCGCAATGCCCTGCGTCCTTCAACCAGATGTCCAACTCGGCCATCCCCTTTTTTAGGTGAAAGCACGTATAGCAAACACAGCCAATCTCTTCGCCGGCCACTTCAATAATCAGCACGCCGCCTTTGTTGCGTCCGTGCTCCATATAGAAGAAATCTTCGAAGTCTTCTTTGAAATCGGCATAACTGTGCTTGGGTCCTTCCGGCCACCCGCTGGTGGCGTCTTGTGCAACAATGCTCAATGACCATTCATACGTTTTTCGGCGTTCTTCCAGCCGTGCGTGCCTTAGTTCCATCGCTTTCCCCTCTTTCTATTATCAATTATTATATCATAACAGATGGAAATACAGATTATTTCGTGGTAAACTATTATTCAAAATAAGTTTATGATTTTTTCTGGAGGAAACATATGAGTCAAATCGCCGAAAGAATTAAAGAATTAAAAGAAAAAAATAACGTTCTCATTTTGGC
Source organism: Eubacteriales bacterium (assembly GCA_040883365.1). GTDB lineage: Bacteria > Bacillota > Clostridia > Christensenellales > CALMFG01 > CALMFG01. Next base: position 2,541 of record JBFLKV010000034.1, on the reverse strand, counting down.
ACATTACTACCAGCCAGATGACGTACAGGATATTGCAGACATGGTGGGCGATTCCTACGGCCTTGCCAAAAAAAGTGCAGACACGGATGCTGACTATATCATGTTCTGTGGGGTTAAGTTCATGGCCGAAAGCGCCAAGATTTTAAACCCTGACAAAACCGTTATTCTGCCCGCCATGGACGCGGGCTGTCCCATGGCCGATATGGTTGATGCTGCGCGCGTCAAGCATTTGCGGGAAGAATACCCCGACGCCGCTTTTGTGGGCTACGTCAATACATCAGCCGAAGTGAAAGCCGAAATCGATGTTTGCTGTACCTCATCCAATGCGGTGAATGTGGTCAAAAGTCTGCCTGAAAAACAGATCGTTTTTTTGCCGGACGCTAACCTGGCCAGCTTTGTGGCCAAACAGGTGGACAAAGAAATTATCGCATATAACGGCTACTGCATCGTCCACAAGCGCGTCTCTTCGGATAGCATCTTAGCTGTTAAGCGGGAACACCCCGACGTGCCCTTCCTCGTGCATCCCGAATGCACCAAGGAGGTCGTCGAACTGGCTGATTTTGTTGGCAGCACCGCACAAATCATCAAATACGCCACCGAGTCGCCCGAAAAGAAGTTTATTATCGGCACCGAAGAGGGCATTTTACATCAGCTAAAAAAGGATAATCCCAATAAAGAGTTCATCATCGCATCCAATCAATTTGTATGCGTTAATATGAAGAAAAACTCAACCGATCAAGTGCTGGCTGCTTTAGAAGCAATCGATGCCGGAAGCCCCATCAATACCATCACGCTTTCGGATGATATTATCAAACGCGCCAAACGCTCGCTGGACCGCATGCTGGAAATCGGCGGCTGAGGCGAGATAGATTATAATTAGGAAAATGAAAATATGAGACGTTACCTTTTCGATGGAAATATCGAGAATTTTGAGACACATACGATTGATGTTGCCATCATCGGCAGTGGCATTGCCGGGCTTTACGCGGCCTATAACCTTAACCCTTCCTTGTCTTGCGTGATTTTCACCAAGGAAAACACCGACGATTCGGCTTCCACGCTGGCACAAGGCGGCATCGCCGTGGTCAGTGAAAGCGATGACACTTTTGAATATCATTTCAAAGATACCATCAAAGCGGGTGCGGGCATGTGCGACGAAGATGCCGTGCATACCATTGTAGAAGAAGGCCCTTGGGACATCAATAAATTAATTGAGCTGGGTTGCAACTTTGACAAAGATGCTTCGGGTCGGCTCAAAGTCACGCTGGAAGGCGGACATGGCCGAAAGCGCATTTTGCACAGCGGCGGCGACGCCACCGGATTTGAGATTGTGCGTGCGCTCAAGGAGCTTGTAGACAAATGCGACAATGTTCAGTTGCTGGAAAACTATTTTGTGGTGGATATTGTCACAAACAGTGGCTCGGTAGCGGGCATAGTGGCCTATAATAACGGATGGCATTTTTTTAAAACCCATCACGTCATTATCGCGGCCGGTGGCATCGGACAAGTCTATCGCTATACCACCAACCCCTTGGTGGCCAGCGGTGACGGCATCGCCATGGCGTTGCGCGCCGGGGCAAAACTCAAAGATATGGAATTTGTTCAGTTCCACCCCACCGGTTTCTATTCCGAAACCAGCCGTAACAAACAGTGCTTTCTCATCTCGGAAGCTGTGCGCGGTGAGGGTGGTATTTTAATAAACGAAAAAGGTGAGCGATATATGCTGGGACGGCACGAACGCGCCGAACTCGCCCCACGGGATATTGTGGCCCGGGAAAACTACCGCGAAATCGAAAACCAATCCTGGCCTTATGTGCTTTTGGATATCACCGAAAAACCCGAAGACTTCTTAAAAGAACGATTCCCGACCATTTATTCCAACTGCCTTAAAAGCGGAATCAATATCGCCAAACAGCCCATCCCCGTTGGCCCGGTTCAGCACTACATGATGGGCGGTATCGAAACCGACCTTTGGGGCGTGACCAATGTCTCGGGTCTCTACGCGGCAGGCGAAGCGGCTTGCACCGGTGTACATGGCGCCAATCGTCTGGCGTCCAACTCCACGCTGGAGTGCTTGGTGTTTGGCCGGCGATGCGCCACCAGTGTGAATAATCATATGGACGAAACACCCCCTGCCCCGCCAAAAGCAACAAAGCAACCGTCAAACCCGATTTCTATTGATATCGTGAAAGAAAAAAACCATATCAAAGGTATCATGGTCAAGCACGGCGGAATTGTGCGGAATGGAATAAGTATCGAAAAAGGGCTTGCCAAACTGGATGCTTTAATTGAAAGAATCGAAAGTGCCGACTTTGACTCGGTGTCGATGATGGAACTTTATAACATGGCTTTGGTGAGCAAAAGCATACTCAGCGCCGCATTGGCCAGAAAAGAATCGGTCGGCGCGCATTATAGGGAGGACTAGATGAAAATAGATAAGGATATACTAAATGCATTCATAGCAAGATCTTTTGCCGAGGACGTCGGCACCGGGGATATCACCACACAAACCACCGTGCCCGAGGGCACCCAGATTTCCGG
>JBFLKV010000033.1:0-4357 GCA_040883365.1 Eubacteriales bacterium | reverse complement strand
TAGAGTTTTTCAATCGGCTCCTGAATGCCGTGCTCGGTTTTGTGCAAGATAACTTCAGGACGGCTGACCATAAACTCGAAACCTTCTCTTCGCATGGTTTCCACTAAAATGGAAAGATGCAATTCGCCGCGTCCGCTGATGCGGAAGGAGTCGGCCCGTTCGCCTTGTTCCACCTTTAAAGCCACATCACTTTGGCCTTCTTTTTGTAAACGCGTCCAAATCTGACGTGAGGTGACAAACTTGCCGTCTTTACCCGCATAAGGGGAATTGTTGACCAAAAAGTTCATCGCAACGGTCGGTTCGGATACCTTGATGACCGGCAAAGCTTCTGTTTTGCCAAAAGGACAGATGGTATCACCAATCTCGATGCCGTCGATGCCGGAAATCGCCACGATTTCACCCACGGCTGCGTTTTCGACATTCATGCGTTTAAGACCATCAAAAGTCATGATGCTGGTGACTTTGGTTGGAATCTGACGACCACGGGGCAGATCGGGTGAACAAAGGTCGATGGTATCGTTTACGGCAATGCGTCCGCGCTTGATGCGTCCGATAGCGATACGTCCGACATAGTCGTTATAGTCAATAGTGGATACCTGCAATTGCAAGGGTGCGGTATCGTCCCCCGAAGGGCATGGAATCTGTTCCAAAATGGTATCATAGAGCGGCGATAAATCCTCACCCAGCGCTTCGGTCATGCCGGCTTTTCCGCTGCGCCCTGAGGCGAATACGACGGGAGAATGCACTTGTTCATCCGAGGCACCAAGCTCCATCAGCAGTAGCTGGGTTTCTTCCATAGCGTGTACAGGACGCGCATCCGGCTTATCCGTTTTGTTTACGACCAAAATCAAGGGCAGGTTTAAAGCCAATGCTTTGGTAAGCACAAAACGCGTCTGGGGCATCGGGCCTTCGGCCGCATCCACCAGCACCAAAACGCCATCGACCATGGAGAGTATTCGCTCCACTTCGCCGCCAAAGTCGGCATGGCCGGGGGTGTCTACAATATTAACACGTACACCCTTCCATGTGATGGAGGTGTTTTTGGAAAGGATGGTAATGCCACGTTCCCGTTCTAAATCGTTGCTATCCATTGCGCGCTCGGTGACGGACTGACCTTGACGGTAGATGCCGGTTTGAGTAAACATGGCGTCCACCAAAGTGGTTTTTCCATGGTCAACATGCGCGATGATGGCGATGTTTCGTATTTCTTTTCTTTCTATCATTAAAATTTCCTCTGAAATAAATTTTATACTATTTATCGAACCGTCATAATCTATCACAATTTAAGCCATTTGTCACCTAAATTATATATTAAACCATATAAAAACGGCATAAAAAAACGGAGCCGATAAAAAAGCTCCGTTTTAATTCTATTAAAATTATATATCGAACACCTTGCTTACCAGCGCAAGTGCATCCATCGACTGGTCAGGGGTGACGCAAAATGCGATTTTAGTTTCGGAAGTGGTGATGGCCTTGACCGAAATGTTTTCAAGCGCCAATGCGGAGAACAATTTGGCTGCCACGCCCGCTTCTTTTTCCATCCCAGAGCCTTCAACGGTGATCTTGGTGATGTCCTCAAATATCCTCATATCGACATGATCCAGTTCATCGATATAGTCGGTCATTGAGGCGGTTGCACGGTTTAGGTCATCCTTTGATAGTGAAAAACTTAAGTTGATATCGCCAGAAGCCAACACGGACTGGGTGACAATATCGATATTAACGCCCGATGTGGAAAGTGCTTCAAATACGCCAGCCAACGTCAACGAATCGGCGGGGATGTTGGAGATAGAAACCATCGCCTGGTTTTGGTCAAAATACATATTGTTGATGATATGCGGATTCTTAATGATGCTATCCATCGCATAAAGTCCGGCAGGCTTGCCCGCTAAGAACTTGGCTGCACGTACAGCGCCCGAAGCAAAAACGGTTCGAGAATTTGCCTGATGGGTCACCGTGATGATTTCATCGTTACCGTAAAAAGCCACTTCGTGTTCGCCCACTACCGTACCGCCGCGAACGGCATGGATACCGATATCCTTGCTACCGCGCTTGCCGTCGTCAGGGCTTCTGCCATAGACGTAGTTTAGCTCACCATGTAAGGCATCATTCAAAACGTCGGCCAAAGCCAGTGCCGTACCGCTGGGCGCATCCACCTTGCGGTTATGATGCTTTTCAACAATTTCAATATCATAATCGTGCCCTAAAAACTCAGCCAGTTGTGAGATTAAATCCATCTGCAAATTCACGCCGAGCGACATGTTAGCCGACTTAAAGAGCGCCACAGTCTCGGCGGCTTTTTTGATGGTATTCATGTCATCTTCGCTATAGCCGGTGGTACAGAGTACGGCAGGAGTCTGGGTCTTTTGTGCGTAGCTCAATATATCGCCGAGCGCATCCGGCCGCGAAAAATCGATAATAACATCAGCCGATTCGGTGATTTCTTCAAAACTGGAATACACCGGAAAAGGATTGTTGAACCGATCGGTTATTTTGTCGATGCCGCACATAACGGATACGTCTTTGTCATCGGCGACGATTTTTGCCACCACCTGACCCATAAATCCGTTTGCACCGCTAATAATGATTCTTGTCATCTAATCTCCTGCTGAATATCAAAGCCAAAATCAGACATCGCTTTGGCTAATCTTTTTTTGGTGTCTTCTGTTGCTTCATCCATGGGCAAGCGAGGCGCACCGACAGCAAAACCCAAAAGGTTGAGTGCCGCTTTGACGGGTGTGGGATTGGTTTCATTAAACAATGCCCGAATCACCGGGATCATCTTAAGCTGACCCTCAATCGCTGCGTCGATATTGCCGGCAAAGAAATTGCGGGGGATATCGCTGGTGGCACCAGGCGCAATATTGCCAATGGTGCTAATCACGCCACTACCGCCCAAAGAGAGAAGCGGCATAATCTGATCGTCATTGCCCGAGTAAATATCAATCTTATCGCCAAGGTTTGCCGCGATATCAGCAATTTGGCAGATATCACTGCTGGCTGCTTTTAAGCCGACCACCTGGTCGATGTCTGCAAGCTCAGCCAGAAAGTCGGGGGATAGGTTGCACCCGGTACGAGAGGGCACATTGTAGACGATAATCGGCGTTTTGGCCGCATCAGCGATCATGGCATAGTGCTTATAGACGCCCGAACGGCTGCCTTTGTTGTAGTAGGGGTTGACGACTAGCAGTGCATCAGCACCCATATCTGCGGCCGCCTTGCTGTTTTCCACAGCCGAAGCTGTGCAGTTGCATCCAGTACCCGCGATAACCGGCACGCGACCCTTTGTTTTTTTCACCACAAAATCAATGGCCGCTTGGGTCTCTTCACTCGTCATGGTGGCGGCTTCACCGGTGGTGCCGCATACGATTAATGCATCAATACCGCCATCCAGTTGATATTCAATCAATTCTTCAAAGACATCAAAATTGATTCCTTTTTCATTAAAAGGTGTAACCAGCGCGGTACCTGCGCCTTTAAAAACACTCATGATAAACTCCTTAACAAAACATATCTATTTTCGGCTATATAATGCCGCGCTCAATCATCTTCTGTGCAATCTGAATGGTATTGGTGGCCGCACCTTTTCGGATGTTGTCGGCAACCACCCACATATTGATGCCGCTTTCGACGCTATCGTCGCGGCGTACACGACCCACAAAAACCTCGTCCTTATCCTCAGCAAAAAGCGGGGTAGGGTAGACATCGTTGGCTGGGTCATCCATCAAGACCAAGCCTTCACCATCTGCAATGGCGGCTTTTAATTCATCCAAATCAAATGATTTTTCGAATTCAACGTTGATGGATTCGCTATGGCCATGAAAAACTGGCACACGTACAGCTGTGGCTGTAATCTTAAGGTCGTAATCGCCCAAAATCTTTCGCGTTTCATTGACCATCTTGATTTCTTCTTTAGTATACCCGTTATTCAAAAATACATCAATGTGTGGTAGACAATTGCCCGCGATGGGGTGCTGGAACTTTTGGGGCGCTTCGCCTTTTAAGCCGTTCTCCAAATCAGCATATCCGCCCATGCCTGCGCCACTGACCGCTTGATAGGTGCTGTATACGATACGCTTGATACCATATTTCATCAAGGGCTTTAGTGCAACCACGGCTTGAATGGTGGAACAGTTGGGGTTGGCGATAATGCCGTTATGCCGATCGATATCTTCGGGGTTCACTTCGGGCACCACCAAGGGCACGTTTTCGTCCATACGCCACTGGCTGGAGTTGTCGATCACCACGGCGCCGTTTTCGGCAAAAAGCGGTGCAAAGTCTCGGCTGGTGCCGCCGCCTGCGCTGAAAAGAGCGATATCGCAAGGATATTTTTTGATATTCTCAGGTGTCAGTT
>JBFLKV010000213.1:0-20797 GCA_040883365.1 Eubacteriales bacterium | reverse complement strand
ATATTCTTTCCTTTATCATTTAAAAGCTTAACGATTTTAGACGCTTCGGGAATATCCAAACTCATATCCAAAAGTGCATCCGCTTCGGCAAAAATATCACTCGGTGCCGCGTCGCGAACGATTTTACCATCTTTCAGTACGATGACCCGCTTGGCATACAGCGCCAAATCGTCCATGCTGTGAGTAATCATAATAATCGTTTTGCCCGCGATATTCAGTTTGGTAATCAGATCCATCAGTGCTTTTCGGCCATGTGGATCCAGCCCCGCTACCGGTTCATCCAAAATGAGAATATCGGGATCCACCGCCAAAACCCCAGCGATGGCAACTTTTCTTTTCTGCCCGCCCGATAGTTCAAAGGGCGATTTATCTTTGATTTCTTCAAACTCTATTTCCAAAAGTGCGCAAGCGTGTTTGACTGCCTCGGCTTGTTCTTCTTCGTTTAAGCCCGCTTTTTTGGGTGCAAACGCAATATCCTGAAAAACCGTTTCTTCAAACAACTGATATTCGGGGTATTGGAACACCACACCCACCTGACGTCTTAGTACCTTTCGGTCATACCCTTTGTCATTAATATCCGCTTCACCGATGAGTATGCGTCCCTCTTCAGGCTTTAAAAGACCTGCGATCATCTGTACCAGCGTGGTTTTGCCCGAGCCAGTATGACCGATGATGCCGACAAATTCGCCCTGCTGAATCGAAAGTGAAATATCATCAACAGCTTTGACTTCAAAAGCCGTACCGCCGGCATATGTCAGGCTTACATTCTCTATAACAATCGACATAAGCCCTCCACCAGTTGCGCATTGGTAACCGGAAGATCACCGAGATCAATCCCGTTTTCTTTTAACATATAATATAACTTGGCCGCTCTCGGCACGGAAAGCCCAGCTTCTTTCAGCAAATCATATTCAGAAAACACCTCACGTGGTGTCCCATCCAAAATCAAACGTCCGCCACCCAGCACCATTATCCGGTCCGCTTCAATCGCTTCCTCAATATAGTGTGTAATATAAATGATGGTTTTGCCTTGCTCTTTATTCAGCTTATGGATGGTTTTTAAAACCTCTGTCCTGCCTTGCGGATCCAGCATCGCTGTCGGTTCATCAAAAACGATAACATCCGGTAACATCGCCAATATGCCGGCAATCGCCACCCGTTGTTTTTGTCCGCCGGAAAGCATATGCGGTGCGCGTCTATCAAATCCTGAAAGACCGACCGTTTCCAGTGCATCTTTCACCCGCGTGACAATCTCTGCCGATGGAATGCCGAGGTTCTCCGGCCCAAAAGCCACATCCTCCTCCACCAGCGTTGCCACCAGTTGATTATCCGGGTTCTGAAACACCATGCCGCAGGTTTTGCGAATATCCCAAACTTTGCTTTCGTCCCGGGTGCTCATGCCATCAACCAAAACATCACCATCGGTGGGCGTATATAGCGCATTCAGTAGCTTGGCAAACGTGGACTTGCCCGAGCCATTATGACCCAGTATCACCACAAACTCGCCTTTTTCAATGACCACATCCACGCCATTCAATGCAAACTTGACCGCTTCTTCATCGGAAATATATGAGTATGTTAAATTTTTTGTCACAACGGTCGATTTTTTCATCACGCTATTCTACCACTTGTCTATTTTTTTGTTCTAAAACGCTCTGATGTTTTATAAATTGTTCACAGATGATATAACTAACAAAACAGGCTTAAGATTATCCTCCTAAGCCTGAATCTAAATGCTTTTAATCGATTAAATCATCCACTTACAGGATGCTTACACCAGCTCGAGAATGACGATCTCAGCGGCATCCCCACGACGAGGGCCTTTTTTGATGATGCGTGTATATCCGCCACCCTGTCCTGATTCTTCAGCGCGCTTTTTATACTTCGGTCCAAGCTCTCTGAACAGTTTTTCGATAACAGGGTACTTGTTGTCCTTGGTTCTCTGATGATAGTTGAATTTGCTTTCTTTTTCCTGTTTCTCTTCTTTAAGATTATAAAGAAAACTCAACATTTTTCTTCTTGCCGCAAGTTTGGTAGGCGCATCGTTTGTAAACGTAATGTCTTTCACACCGTCTTTGTCAGTGATTTTCTTGGTCACTTCAACAGTATTGTCACATTCGCGCACTGCCAGCGTAATATATTTTTCGGCAAATTTGCGCACTTCTTTTGCGCGCGCTTCTGTCGTTTCAATTCTACCGTTCCAAATCAGCGACGTTACCAGATTCCGGAGCATCGCTTTTCTCTGGTCGGAAGGCTTATTCAGCTTTCTATATTTAGCCATCGCCCTTTAACCTCCAAGTTGTATTAATCGTTCGCTCTCAGCCCAAGCCCCAAAGCCTGTAGCTTCTGCTGTACTTCTTCCAATGATTTTCGGCCCAAGTTTCGAACTTTCATCATTTCTTCTTCATTTTTCATCACCAGCTCTTCCACTGTGTTGATGCCCGCCCGCTTTAAGCAGTTATACGAGCGCACGGAAAGATCCAGCTCTTCGATTGTGATTTCAAGGATTTTTTCTTTAGAATCCTCTTCTTTCTCAACCATAATCTCAACATCATTGACGTGTTCACTAAGGTCAATAAACTGCGCCAAATGCTCACTCATAATCTTGGCTGCCAGCGATACCGCTTCTTCAGGACGAATGGAGCCATTGGTCCAAAGTTCCAGCGTCAGCTTGTCAAAGTCAGTAATCTGTCCCACACGGGTGTTATCCACCGTAAAGTTTACTTTGCGTGTTGGGGTGAACATCGAGTCGGTCGGAATGATTCCAATCGGCATATCTGGTGTCTTGTTCTTATCAGCCAAAACATAGCCTCTGCCCTTTTCCACCGTAATTTCGGCGTATAAAGATCCAGTGCTGTTTACCGTTGCAATATGCAAATCCGGATTAACAATCTCCACTTCTGAATCAGTGGTGATATCAGCCGCGGTTACTTCCTTGGCTCCGGTTACATCTAAAACTAATGTCTTAGGTTCTTCCGTGTGCATCCGAATCGAGAGCTGTTTTAGGTTTAAGATGATGTTGGTGATGTCCTCGTATACACCTTCGATGGTGCCAAACTCGTGCAACACACCATCAAATTTTACTTTGGTCACGGCTGCGCCCGGCAGACAGTACAACAAAATGCGTCTTAAACTGTTGCCCAGCGTAATCCCGAAACCTCTTTCGAGAGGCTCCATAGTAAATCTAGCGTACTGCTGATTCTCGTCGACTTCATCACACTGTATTCTCGGCTTTTCAATTTCTAACATATCTAATATCTACACTCCTTTTATCTAAGGATCCAAAACTTAAAAACGAGATACACCGTTTTTTCGTATTACTTAGAATAAAGCTCAACAATCATGTGCTCTTCAATGGTCAGGTCAATGTCATCTCTTTGCGGTCTTGCAACAACCTGTCCGGTTAAGTTCGCGTGGTCAAAGGTGAGCCACTTTACGGTTGCACGGGCTTCGCCTTCTCTAATTTCTTTGAACCTTTCCATATCCTTGGATTTGTCTTTAATTTTAATTTCTTCACCGACATCAACAAGGTAGGAAGGGATATCCACTTTCTTACCGCCAATGGTCACATGGCCGTGTGTCACGGTCTGTCTGGCCTGAGCTCTGCTGTCGGCCAGTCCCAAACGATAAACGACGTTATCCAATCTTCTTTCCAAAAGGAATAAAAGTTCTTCACCGGCGATACCGTGGGTTTTTTCTGCCATTTCAAAATATTTTCTAAACTGCTTTTCTTGCATGCCATATGCGCGTTTCACTTTTTGTTTCTCGCGCAGCTGAATACCATATTCAGACTGTTTTTTGCGGCTTTGTCCGTGCTCTCCCGGAGGAACAGGACGTTTAGCAAAGGCACATTTCGAAGAGTAGCAGCGGTCTCCTTTAAGGAACAGTTTTGCACCTTCTCTTCTGCAAAGACGGCAAACTGAATCTGTATATCTAGCCATAAAACTTAATTCTCCTTTACACTCTTCTTCTCTTGGGCGGACGACAGCCATTATGCGGGATGGGTGTGACGTCTTTAATCAAAATCACATCCAAACCAGCCGCCTGCAACGCTCTGATTGCGGCTTCTCTGCCGGACCCTGGGCCCTTAACATATACTTCAACCGTTTTCAGACCGTGTTCCATCGCTGCTTTGGCTGCTTTTTCAGCTGCCTGCTGCGCTGCGAATGGGGTGGATTTTCTTGAGCCTCTAAAGCCCATACCGCCCGCACTTGCCCATGACAAGCTGTTACCATTAAGGTCGGTCAGTGTCACCAACGTGTTGTTAAACGATGAACGAATATGTGCCTGGCCGCGTTCTATATTCTTTTTTACTCTACGCTTTTTAGATTTAACACCTTTTGGGGTAGCCATTTAATTCCTCCAACTGCTATTTTTTCTTGCCGACAACACTGCGTTTCGGCCCTTTACGCGTTCTCGCGTTCTGCTTGGAACTCTGTCCTCTCACCGGAAGTCCACGGCGATGACGGATTCCGCGATATGAGCCAATCTCAATCAGACGTTTAATGTTCATTGCCACTTCACGTCTTAAATCACCTTCTACGCGGTATTCCTTTTCAATCAGTTCCCTAAGCTTGCTCACATCATCTTCTGTTAAATCTTTAACTCGGGTATCCGGATTTACTTTAGCTTTCGCCAAAATATCCTGCGATGATTTAAGCCCGATGCCGAAGATATATGTCAGGCCAATTTCGACCCGTTTGTCTCTGGGAAGATCAACACCTGCAATACGTGCCATATCCTTTTATAACCTCCAAAGTTCGTTGATAAAAATCATTAATTTTCTAAAATCAGTATCTATTGACCATAAAGCCTATGCCAAATCCATTTCACCTAAAACGAATCAGCCGCGGCATATGCATTATTTTCATTATACACAAAAACCTAAAGCCAAATAAACTGCTTTAGCCCTGTTTTTGTTTGTGTTTCGGGTTCTGGCAGATGACCATCACCTTGCCTTTTCTCTTGATGATTTTGCATTTTTCGCAAATTGGTTTAACCGAAGGTCTTACTTTCATTTTTAAGCTCTCCTAATCTTTTTGTTTCTTTTTTGCTATATAGTATAAAAAGCCGTTTTGCCTTATCTCCCTCTGCCACGCCACGTGATTCTGCCGCGTGAGAGATCGTAAGGGGAAAGTTCCACGGTCACTGTATCTCCTGGGATAATTTTAATGTAATGCATTCTAAGTTTTCCCGAGATGTGCGCAAGCACCTTGTGTCCGTTTTCCAGTTCCACTTCAAATTCCGCATTCGGAAACGAGTCGGTTACTTTTCCTTCTACTTCAATAACATCCGATTTTGACAAACTAAATGCTCCTTTCGTCATGGGTTAAATTATAGCCAGCTTTCATTATAGCACTTCTAAGCTCTGCATCAAACACTTTTTTCTCTTCGGCTATCTTTTCGGCTATTACCGAAAGCACCGTCGGCGTTAAATGCAAATGCTTTAGTTTCTTAAGTTTGGGCTTTTCAAGCTTCCGCGTTTCACCATCGGCCAAAAGTACAAAGTCCTTATCCACGACTTTTACAATCATGAAAAACCTGTCTTTATCCCGTCCAGCAAGCGCTTTGGCAATCCTGCCAACCTCCACCAAAAAATCGTTCAAAGAAATATTAACTCCTTTTTTACGCTTATATATGGCTGTTGGTTAAAATCATCAGCCCTTCATTGGTCAACGCAACGGTGTTTTCATAATGTGCCGAAGGCTTTCTGTCGGCGGTTACCACCGTCCAGCCATCATCACACCAATCCACATCCGCTTCGCCTGCATTAATCATGGGCTCTATCGCCAACACAATTCCTGTGTTCAAACGTGGGTTTGGGCCTTTAAAAGCGAAGTTTGGCACATCCGGAGATTCATGTAAGTCTTGACCAATGCCATGTCCCACCAAATCTCTCACCACCGTATAGCCCGCGTTTTCTGCGGTCTGTTGTACACGGCGAGATATCTCTATCAATCGGTTGCCTTCTTTAAAACCCTTTAAGCCTTCAAAAAAACTCGTTTGAGTCACTTCGATCAATCGTTGCTTTTCGCCATCCACTTTTCCCACTGGGAAAGTTCTGGCCATATCTGAATGGTAGCCATTTAGAAAAGCGCCCATATCGATACTAATGATGTCACCCTCGTTCAGCCTGCGTCCACCCGGTATACCGTGTACCACTTCTTCATTCACCGATGCACAAATGCTTCCGGGAAATCCGCGATACCCTTTAAACGACGGTGATGCTCCATTCCGTGTGATCATATGATATGCCACTTTATCGAGCTCGCCGGTTGTAATCCCGGGCTTTATTTTTTCTGCTACGGCCAGCATCGCTCTTGATGCCACTTCACCCGAAGCCTTCATCTTTGCAATCTCTGTATCCGTTTTCAGCTTAATCATTGCCTGTCTTTTCTACGAACACTATCTGCCCGCTTTCAGAACTGTCAGCTATCTAATGCCTTTTTTATACCCTCGAAAACCGCTTCAATGCTGCCGGTTCCATCGATATATTTAACAATTCCTTTTTTCTCGTAGTATTCCACCAATGGTTTGGTCTGAGCTTCATAAACCGCGATACGATTCATCACCGTCTCTTCGGTGTCATCCGCCCGTTGTACTAGTTCGCCTCCGCATTTTTCACAAGTCTTACCGCTTAAGTGCTTCACCGAGTAAACGGCCCCACACGCGGTACAAACCCGCCTTGTACAGATACGATCGACCAAAAACTTGCTGGGAACTTCGATATCTACCACTGCATCCAGTTGTACAAACGATTCCATTGCGTCGGCCTGCGCCAGTGTTCTGGGCACACCATCCAGCAAAAAGCCGTTTTTACAGTCATCCTGCTTAAGCCGGCTTTCTACCATGGCTACAATAATCTCATCTGAAACCAGTTCACCGGCATCAATCACTGCCTTGGCTTTTTGTCCAAGTGCCGATCCACTTTTCATCTCGGCCCGCAACATGTCACCGGTCGAAATATGTACAATACCATATCGCTCGCAGGTCATCTTGGCTTGTGTGCCTTTTCCTGCGCCCGGCGGTCCCAAAAACATCAGTTTCATTTCTGTATATATCTCCAGTTTATTTCAAGAACCCTTTGTAATGTCTCATCAACAACTGAGATTCAATCTGTTTGGTTGTTTCCAAAGAAACATTAACCATAATGAGTAGTGACGTTGCACCAAAGATGCCGCCTGCCACATCACTCAATGACTTCATCAGAGTCGGTACTGCCGCAATCAGCGCCAAGAAGAGCGCGCCAAACAGGGTGACCTTTGATAAGATTTTCGACAAATAGTCAGATGTCGGCTTACCTGGGCGTATACCTAGAATAAATCCACCGTTCTGCTGAATGTTCTTTGACACATCAATCGGATTAAACGAAATCTGTGTATAGAAGAACGTAAAGAAGAAAATCAGCAATGCATAGATTACAGCATATGTCCCAGTCCCTGCTGCTAGAAACTTACTATAGAAGATCGCAATAGCATCAGTTTCTTGCGTGAAAAATTCAATCAAAAGGGCCGGAAATTGCATCAACGTCATAGCAAAAATCAATGGTAATACGCCAGACTGGTTGATCTTCATCGGAATATAGGTCGATTGTCCGCCATACATTTTTCTACCGACTACGCGTTTGGCATACTGCACAGGGATTCTTCTCTCGCCGAGATCAACAAACGTAATACCCAGCATAACCAGTAGCAATACACCGAAAATCCCGAAGAACGTGCCCATAGACATCGTGCTTGGGCTGTTAATAAAAGTGCCTTGAAACATCAGGGCAACCATCTGTGGCAATCTGGAAACGATTGAGATGAAGATAATCAGCGAGATACCGTTACCGATACCCTGCTCGTTGATCTTTTCTCCCAGCCACATGATAAATGCTGTACCTGCAGTCAAACACATCACGACGGTGATTTTATTAAATACAGTCGGATCAATCAAAGCCTCATCGCCCAAAGATAGCACAATACCGCTCGCCATGAAAAGACCCAATACCACTGTTAAATAACGAGTAATGGACGCAATTTTCTTTCTACCTTCTGGTCCTTCCTTCACCATACGCTCCAAAGCAGGAATCGCCATGGGTAATAAGTTCATGATGATGGATGAATTGATATAAGGCAAAATACCCAAAGCAAAGACGGTCAAAGAAGTCAACGCGCCACCAACAAGGATATCCAAGCCGGAGAACAGCGTCGAGCCTTCAATGGTCTTTGCCACAAAATCAGAGTTGATGCCAGGAATCGGCACATGTGTACCCACGCGATAGATAAATAAAATCATGAGGGTAAACAGGATGCGTTTTCTTAAGTCCGGTACCTTCCATGCGTTCAACAGTGTTTTTAACATTATTTAACCACCTCGCAAGTACCGCCGGCCGCTTCAATCTTTGCTTTCGCGGAGCCGGTAAACTTAACAGCCTTAACCGTTAGCTTTTTGGTCACTTCGCCTTCGCCAAGCACTTTTAAGCCATCGTTGATTTTTTTAATAATGTTCATTTCTTTTAAAGCTTCAGCGGTCACCACGTCACCATCTTTGAACGCATCAAGCGCACGAACATTGATCGTAGTATAAACCTTGCTGAAAATATTAGTAAAGCCACGCTTCGGAAGTCTCCGAGCAAGCGGCATCTGTCCACCTTCAAAGCCAGGGCGTGTTCCGCCACCGGACCGTGAGTTCTGGCCATCCTGACCACGTGTGGAAGTTTTACCCATTCCAGAACCTGTTCCTCTGCCTACGCGTTTGCGCGACTTTGTAGAACCCGCTGGGGCCTTTAATTCACCAAGTCTCAATTGATAGGTCCTCCTTAAACTTCCTCAGCCTTCACAAGGTGTGATACTTTGTTGATCATTCCTTGTATTTCCGGCGTCAAGTCTTTTGTTACTTCACTACCAAGCTTGCCAAGTCCAAGCGCCTTAACAGTATCCTTTTGTCTTTGTGAATACCCGATGCTTGATTTAACATACTTGATCTTTACTTGCTTTGCTTTCTTAGCCATACCGCTACCTCCTCAGCTGGTCAACGCTCATACCGCGCAGTTTAGCCACCTGTTCAGGGGTCTTTAATGCTTTAAGCCCCTCAATAGTTGCTTTTACGCAGTTTGCCGGCGTATTTGAACCATATGATTTGGTTCTGATATCTTTATAACCCGCCAATTCCAGAACAGCACGTGCAGGTCCCCCCGCAATAACGCCAGTACCTTTAGATGCCGGTAATAGCAAAACCTTACCTCTGCCAAAAACGCCCACGATCTCATGAGGGATGGTGGTGTCTTCGATCGGTACGGTCACCATGCTGCGTTTGGCTTTTTCAACCGCTTTTCTAATCGCTTCCGGGATTTCAGCTGCTTTGCCGAGGCCAGCGCCGACTTTGCCCTTTTCGTCACCGACAACAACCAATGCCGTAAAACGGAAATTACGTCCGCCTTTTACAACCTTGGACACTCTGTTGACCGCAACCAGTTTTTCTTTAAACTCTTTGTCTTTTTCTTCAAATCGTTGCAAAGTATCTCTCGCCTCCTCTTAAAATTTTAATCCCGCTTTTCTTGCGCCATCCGCAAGAGCTGCGACTCTGCCGGTATAGAGAAAACCACCTCTATCAAACACGACTTCTGTGATCTTTTTAGCTTTTGCCCGCTTACCCACAACTTCACCAACAATTGTGGCCTCTTCGGTTTTATTTTTGCCGTCAAGTTTTGCTTTGACATCCGCATCCATTGTAGATGCTGAAGCCAATGTAACACCTTCAACGTCATCAATCACCTGTGCATAGATATGCTTTGCGCTTCTAAACACACTGAGTCGCGGACGCGCAGCGCTTCCGCTTATTTTGTTGCGCTGCCGATAGTGGCGCGCGATACGTCTTTTGTTTTTATCCGCTTTCTTAATCAATTTTAATTGCCACCTTTCAGTTACAACTACATTCCTGTTTTACCGACTTTGCGGCGGACATACTCATCCTCATAACGGATGCCTTTGCCCTTATACGGCTCCGGCGGTCTCAGTTTACGAATCTGTGCTGCCACTTCTCCCACCTGCTGCTTGTCAATCCCACCGATGATGATGGTGGTTTGATCGGGCACTTCGAAAGTTACCCCATTTCCCTCTTCAACCTCTACCGGATGGGAAAGTCCAAGGTTTAGCACAATTTTTTTGCCCTGTTTTGCCGCTCTATAACCAACACCGACAATTTTCAGTGTCTTTTTAAAGCCATCGGTTACTCCGACAACCATATTGTTAATCAGCGCACGACTGAGGCCATGCAACGCGCGATGTTCCTTTCTGTCTGTGGGGCGTTCTACAGTCAGTACGCCATCCTTGACAGAAACTTTCATATCGCTGTTTATTTTAGTGCTCAATTCACCTTTTGGGCCTTTGACCTTCACGATGTTATCTTTGCTAACGTCGATATTGAGACCGGCAGGAATGTTTATAGGAAGTTTTCCTATTCTGGACATTTTCCTTGCACCTCCAAAATTTCCTTTAAGTTAATTACTTTTGTTCACTCTGATCGTCTTTTAAAAAAACCGACTACCAGATATAAGCCATCACTTCGCCGCCGACCGAACCTTGTCTTGCTTCCGCATCAGTGATGATGCCTTTGGAAGTGGATATGATTGCGATCCCTAAGCCACCAAGAACTCTTGGTACTTCGTCTTTTTTGGCATATACACGCAAACCGGGTTTACTAATACGCTTTAACCCCGTGATAACACGCTCGCCGTGCGGTCCATATTTCAGTGTGATTTTCAAGCTTCCTTGCGGGCCTTCGTCAATGTACTCGTAACCCTTGATGTATCCTTCGGTCAAGAGTATCTGAGCGATGGACTTTTTCACCTTGGAAGCGGGAAGACTTATAACATCATGCTTTGCAACCAAAGCATTTCTAATCCTTGTAAGCATATCCGCTACTGGATCTGTAACAGGCATCTAGACTACCTCCTTCTGTATTTCAAACTATTTAAAAAAGTATAAACGCTTACCAGCTCGCTTTTCTAACGCCGGGAATCTCGCCTTTATAGGCCAGTTCTCTAAAGCAGATACGGCAAACGCCATATTTTCTAAGTACCGCATGCGGTCTTCCGCAAATGGTGCAGCGGGTGTAGTTTCTAGTTGAAAACTTAGAACCTTTCTGCTGTTTATTAATCATCGATTTTTTAGCCAACCTGATTCCTCCTTATTTAGCGAAAGGCATACCGAACAGGTTTAATAGTTCGAATGCTTCCTCGTCGGTATTTGCTGTGGTAACCACCGCAATGTCCATACCTCTTACTTTGTCCACGTTATCGTAGTTTATCTCAGGAAAGACCAACTGCTCTTTTAGTCCCATGGCAAAGTTGCCTCTTCCGTCAAAGGACTTGGATGAGATACCGCGAAAGTCTCTCACACGCGGCAGTGCCACGTTCATCAGTCTGTCCAAAAACTCATACATTCTGTCGCCACGAAGGGTGACTTTGGCTCCAACTCTCATTCCTTCTCTGACTTTAAAGTTCGCGACGGATTTTTTTGCTTTGGTGACAACCGGCTTTTGTCCGGAAATAGTCGCCAAATCATCCAACGCAGAATCCAATGATTTCGCATTTAAGTGTGCATCACCCATGCCCATATTGATCGTGATTTTCTCCAGTTTGGGCACTTGCATCACATTTTTATAGCCAAACTTTTTCATCAACGCAGGAATGATATCTTTTCTGTAAGTATCTTTTAATCTAGGCAATGTAGATTACCTCCTATCGGTTTAGTTCTATTTGTCAAAAGTTTCGCCACATTTCTTACAAACCCGTACTTTAGATCCGTTCTTCAGGATTTTGTAGGCAATACGTGTTGCCTTGCCACATTTGTTGCAAACCAACATAACGTTGGACGCATTAATCGGGCCTTCCTGATGGATAATGCCGCCGGTTTCACCCTGTTTTCTCGGGCGTGTGTGCTTTGTAAGCATATTGACTTTTTCTACAATGACGCGTCCCTTTGTGGGCTGGGCAATCATTACCTTGCCTTTTTTCCCTCTATCTTTGCCGGAAATCACAACGACACGGTCATCTTTTTTTACATGCATAGCCATTTATTATCTTTCCTTTCCTATAAAACTTCCGGAGCCAGAGAGATGATTTTCATATAATCTTTCTCACGGAGCTCCCTTGCCACAGGACCGAAGATACGTGTGCCTTTTGGCTGTTTATTGTCATCAATAATCACAGCAGCGTTGTCATCAAACTGGATGTATGAGCCATCCGATCTTGAGATACCGTAAACGGTTCTGACGATAACTGCTCTCACAATATCCTTCTTCTTTGCCACACCGCCAGGAGCGGCAGATTTAACACTGGCGACGATTACATCACCGATGTTTGCTGTTCTTCTTTTCGATCCGCCCAAGACTTTGATGCATTGGATAACCTTGGCTCCCGTGTTATCCGCAACTTTAAGGCGTGTTTCAGCTTGAATCATACTATATGCCTCCTTGCTAACACGTTTACTTAGCCTTTTCGACTATCTCAACGAGTCTCCATCTTTTTTGTTTGCTCAAGGGTCGGGTCTCCATTACTCTAACCGTATCACCCTCGCCGCATGTGTTTTCTTCATCATGCGCATGAATCTTTTTCGTTACTTTAACCGTCTTACCGTATTTAGGATGTTTTTTTCTCTGCTGGATTGAAACCACGATGGTCTTATCCATCTTGTCAGAAACCACAACGCCCGTACGGGTTTTACGGAATGTTCTCGCTGCTTCACTCACGGCTAATTAACCTCCTTCTTATCGGCTATTTTAGCCTTCAATTCACGTTCCTTGATGATCGTCGCAACCCGTGCGATATCCTTCTTGGTGTTGCTGATGGATACCGGGTTGTTAAGCTGACCGGTTGCCAGCTGGAAACGTAGGTTAAAAAGCTCAGACTTCAGGTCAGAAAGCTTTATATTCAGTTCGTTCATTGATAATTCTCTTATTTCACTTGCCTTCATCTACGCTCACCACCTAATCTTCTTTCTGGTCAGTTTTTTTGATGACTTTGCATTTGACCGGCAGTTTGTGGCCGGCAAGCCTTAAAGCTTCTTTTGCCACTTCTTCGGAAACGCCTGCAATCTCAAACATAACCCTGCCCGGCTTGACCACTGCTACCCAATATTCAGGTGCACCTTTACCAGAACCCATCCGGGTTTCGGCCGGTTTTTTGGTCACCGGTTTGTGCGGGAAGATTTTAATCCAAACCTGACCGCCTCTTTTGATATAACGCGTCATCGCAACACGCGCGGCTTCAATCTGGTTACTAGTAATCCAGGATGGCTGTAGTGCCACCAAGCCGTATTCGCCGTAGGATACGAAATTGCCTTTTTGTGCTTTGCCTTTCATACGTCCGCGATGGACTTTTCTATGCTTAACCCTTTTTGGCATTAACATTTCGCTTTCCTCCTTCCGCGTTGTACTTTTCTTTCAGCGGGTTACCTAAAACCTCACCGGTATAAATCCAAGCTTTAACGCCGATTTTACCGTATGTGGTGTTGGCTTCCGCAAAGCCGTAATCAATGTTTGCACGAATTGTTTGTAGCGGAATCGAACCTTCCGAATAGCTTTCGCTTCTCGCAATTTCAGCACCGCCCAAACGGCCGCCGCACATAATCTTGATACCTTTAGCGCCCGATTTCATGGTTCTACCCATGCTCTGCTTCATCGCTCTTCTAAAGGAAATTCTGCGCTCCAGCTGAGACGCTACGTTTTCAGCTACCAACTGCGCATTCAAATCCGGCTTTTTCACTTCGATAATATTTACGACACAATCACGGCCAGTGAGCTTTAGTAAGTCGCTCTTAATTGCCGCAACGCCCGCACCCTGCTTGCCAATCACAATACCGGGTTTGGATGTGAAAATATTTACGGTCAGCTTGTTTGCTGCACGTTCGGTTTCAATCTTAGAAATACCGGCAGCATACAGTTTCTTTTTGAGAAACTTTCTGACTTTATTGTCTTCAACCAAATAGCCAGCAAAATCTTTCTTCTTTGCAAACCATCTAGCATCCCAATCCTTGATAACTCCTACCCTCAAACCATGAGGATTTACTTTTTGACCCATATCGTAACTTTTCCTCCTTTACGATACCTCATCCAAGATGACGGTAATGTGGCTGGTTCTCTTCCTGATCCTAGTTGCTCTACCCTGCGCACGTGGCCGAAAACGTTTCATTGTGGCCCCTTCTGTCGCAAAAGTTTCTGCTACGAAAAGGTTATCTGCGCTCAGGCTTAGATTGTTTTCTGCATTGGCGACTGCACTTTTCAGCAGTTTTTCCACCACTTCAGATGCAGCTTTCGGAGTAAGCATCAAAATTGCAAATGCTTCTGCCACCGACTTGCCACGAATCAAGTCCAGAACGATTCCCACCTTACTGGAGGAAATTCTGACGTGTTTCACAACCGCCCGCGGTCTTGTGTCTTTTTCGGCCTTTCGTTTCGCGGCCTTTTCTCTTTGACGCGTTGCCATTGGTTCCTTTCCTCCTTATATTATTTTGCGGCAGAAGTTTTACTTCCCGCATGTCCTCTAAATGTTCTTGTCGGTGCAAACTCACCGAGTTTGTGTCCAACCATATCTTCAGTTGCATACACAGGCACAAATTTACGGCCATCGTGTACAGCAATCGTGTGTCCTACCATCTCAGGGAAAATCGTGCTTGCTCTGGACCAGGTTTTTAAAACTTTCTTTTCGTTCTTTTCGTTCATTTCCTGAACCCGTTGTAACAGTTTTTCCTGGATAAACGGTCCTTTTTTAACCGATCTGCTCATATCTTATTCAACTCTCCTTTATAAGATTATTTCGCGTTTCTGCGTTTTACAATATACTTATCGCTCGGGTTTTTCTTGGACCGAGTCTTATAGCCCAGTGCCGGTTTGCCCCAAGGTGTTGAAGGACCGGGTCGGCCAATTGGCGATTTTCCTTCGCCGCCGCCGTGCGGGTGATCACAAGGGTTCATGACCGAGCCTCTGACCGTAGGTCTAAAGCCCATATGCCGCTTTTTGCCGGCTTTACCGATATTGATGTTTTCGCTATCCACATTGCCCACTTGACCGATGGTCGCTTTGGCTGTAATCGGGATCATACGCACTTCGCCCGAAGGCAGTCTTACCTGCGCGTATGCACCTTCTTTAGCCATCAGCTGAGCCGAGTTGCCCGCCGAGCGAACCAGCTGTCCGCCTCTGCCCGGTTTTAACTCGATGTTGTGGATCATGGTTCCTACCGGAATATTTTGAATCTTCAGCGCATTGCCGGGTTTGATATCCGCTTTTTCGCCGCTGACCACTTGGTCGCCTACTTTCAGCCCCAAAGGAGCCAAGATGTACGCTTTTTCACCATCCGCATAACAGATCAGTGCGATGTTCGCCGTTCTGTTCGGATCGTACTCGATGGTCTTAACTGTTGCTGGAATACCGTCTTTGGTGCGCTTAAAGTCAATGATTCTGTACTTGCGTTTGTTTCCGCCGCCTCTGTGGCGCACGGTGATACGTCCGTTAACATTTCTTCCGCCGCTTTTGCTCAGCGATTCGGTCAGAGATTTTTCAGGTGCTTTAGCTGTAATCTCTTCGTATGCGTTTACGGACATAAACCTTCTTCCCGGAGAAGTCGGGTTATATTTTTTAATCGCCATTTTACGCTAATCCTCCTAATATCTTAAAAACTATTGTGCCATGCCTTCGAAGAAGTCAATCGCCTTAGAAGCTTTTGTCAATGTCACATAAGCTTTCTTTGTAGCGGGTCTTCTGCCAACAAAACGGCCCTGCCGTTTTAGCTTGCCTTGCTGGTTCAGCGTGTTGATCTTTTCAACCTGAACACCAAAAACCTCTTCCACCGCAGCTTTAATCTGTGTTTTGGTCGCTCTTGGGTCCACGATAAACGTGTACTTCTTAAGAGATATCTGGTCATAACTTTGCTCGGTCAAAACCGGCTTAATGATAATATCATGTGCATTCTTCATTATGACAATACCTCCTCAATCTTTTTGACCGCTGCTTTGGTCACAATCAGTTTTTCATGGTTCAAGACATCGTATGTGGAAAGTACGCCTGCAAACGTCGGGGTAACACCCGCGATATTCCTTGCACTCTTCACGACGTTTTCAATCTTCTCTTCGGTGCAAACCAATGCTTTGCCTTCAACTTTTAGGTTCTCCATGATTTTGATAAAATCTTTTGTCTTGGGCGCATCCATTTTGATATCGTCCAAGCAGATGATGTTTTTATCATTCACTTTGGCGCTTAATGCCGATTTCAAAGCCAAGCGTTTCATCTTCTTGTTAATGTCCTTGGAATAATCTCTCGGCTTAGGCGCAAACACCACGCCACCCTTTCTCCATATTGGAGACGTTGCAGTACCCGCACGGGCACGACCGGTTCCTTTTTGTCTGTAGGGTTTAATTCCGCCGCCACGAACTTCTGCACGAGTCAGTGCGGATTGAGTGCCCTGGCGCTTGTTGGCCAAGTGCGCTACCACTACCTGATGCATCGCCGATTCATTCACTTCTACGCCGAATATATCATCATTTAAGTTCAGCTGACCGCTTTTGGTGCCGTCAGTCTTATAAACATCAATTTTTGGCATTATCCTTATTTTCCTTTCCAGTTTCCTTTAAATCTCGCTTACTGCTGCGCGCTTATGATTTTTTGATACTCTTCTTAATGGTCAAGTATCCACCCTTTGCGCCGGGCACCGAGCCCTTTACCAAAAGGATATTGTTGTCCGTGTCCACTTTAACGACTTCAATGTTTTGCATGGTTGAAGTAACGGCTCCGCCATGACCTGGCAGATTTTTGCCTTTGAAGACACGACCAGGATCGGCACATGCTCCCATTGCACCTGGACCTCTGTGATAATGAGAACCATGTGTCATAGGACCTCTGTGCTGTCCGTGACGCGCGATAACGCCCTGGAATCCTTTACCTTTGGAAGTCCCTGTGATGTCCACATACTGTCCTTCTGTAAAGATATCAGCTTTTACTTCTTGACCCACTTCGTAAGCCGAGATGTCATCCGCCTTAAATTCCTTTAAGTGACGCTTCACCGGAACGCCTGCTTTTTTAAACTGTCCCTGATCCGGTTTATTCTTTAGACTCTCACGGATATCTTCATAGCCTACTTTTAAAGCTTCATATCCATCAGTCTCTTTGGTTTTCTTCTGAACGACCACACAAGGTCCACAAGAGATGACCGAAACAGATACGACCGTACCGTCTTCTCTAAACACTTGTGTCATGCCGACTTTTTTTCCTAAAATTCCATTTATCATGATTTAAATCTACTCCTCTATCAATGTCAGTTCGTTAAGCCCAAAAGCCGCTTAAAGCTTAATCTCGATATCAACACCAGCGGGCAGATCCAGACGCATGAGCGAATCAGTGGTTTTCGATGTCGCTTCCAAAATGTCGATCAACCGTTTATGGGTCTTGATTTCGAACTGCTCTCTCGAGTCCTTATACTTATGCGGAGCTCTAAGAATGGTGATAATCTCTTTTTGCGTCGGTAGCGGGATAGGACCCGAAACCTTCGCGCCGGTGCGCTTAGCGGTTTCTACAATCCGCTGCGCTGATTGGTCGATCAGGTTATGATCGTAAGCTTTCAGTTTGATTCTAATCTTCTGTGTCGCCATTAAACTAACTTTCCTCCTCGTTGTTTTCGAGGTCACTATACACTTTGCCGTGTGTGCCGAACATTAATTTTCAGCACGACGAGTGTATGACCCGTCGCTTTGCTCTGTTGGCAAAACATTTGTCTGCAAAAGTTATCCGTATAGGAGTCGGTAACCTTCTGCATCATCCCGTGCATGTGCTTTTTTTCCGCACAGCTTTTTAATTATACATGAGCCCCACAATCAATGCAAGGGTTTTTTGCAATAAATCGTCAAAAAAACCACAGTTTTTGTGTGACTCTGTCCTCTTTCGGCTCTGAATTATACCAAAGCCTGCCCTGCCCCGTCAAGCGACATATACTCATGAGGATATAAACAAAAAACCTATGGATTTCTCCATAGGTTTGACTACTTCTTTTTTTGCTTAGAAACCTTTCAAGACGTTGCCCAGTGCCAATAGAACAAAGGCAACAATAGCGGTCCAAGCTGTACCCAAAACAGGAATGCTGAACGAAAGTAGAATACTTAGTACAGCAACTGCTGCGAGTGCAACCGCAATCCAGAATACGAGTTTCTTCGGAGCTGATAATTTCATATAAATAATACCTCCTAAAATTTTACGGCTAATACCTATAACCGTAAATCATTTATACCATATTTTGTATACAAAATCAACTATTGCACACGACTTCACATAATTTCTTACATTGCTGTGTCGCTTTCTTCGGTCTATTTGTTTTCTTTAAACGTCCATATTTTCTGCAAAAAGTAATTGTAAGGCGTGGTAAAGCAGATGGTCAATATGGGCGCGATCTTGTCCGAAATGCCCAACACGTCAACAAACAAAGCCACTAACGCATTGGAGAGCAATAGAGAAGATCCATAAACCACATAGAATTTCAGCACCGATTGCTTAGCTTCAGCGCTGGTGTCTTTAAACACCCAAAAGCGGCCCAGCAAGTAGCCGTTGATCGAACCTGCAAAATACCCCACAGTATTTGCGATTAAATGATGCACACCAAAATAGAGCATTAAATAGTAGACGGCAAAATAGATAGCCGTATTGATTAGCCCCACAATACTGAATTTGATAAACCGCTCAAAAAACCGAAAAACCTTAATAATCGTTTCTTTCATAATATCCTTGCTATTTATAATAGTTAATGCCCGATTGGAACAGGCTTTTGTCCTTGTTGCCCGGCACATTCTTATAGGTGTTATTTGTGCTGCGCTCGTTATGCCCCATCTTACCGAACACCCGACCGTCCGCTGAGAAAATGCCTTCTATCGCGTGAAGCGATCCGTTGACATTGTATCGTCCGTCCATCGTCGGCAGTCCGTCCGGCCCTACATACTGGGACGCAATCTGGCCGTTTTTAATCATCGACTCTATCTCCTGCTCGCTGGCCACAAAACGGCCTTCGCCGTGCGATACCGCCACAGTGTGGATATCCCCCGGCGCACTTAGCGACATCCAAGGTGAATTCACCGAAGTCACACGCGTGGTCACCAGCCGTGAAATATGACGGCCAATCGTGTTGAAGGTCAAGGTTGGGTCGCCTTCTTGCATATCCGCGATTTTGCCTTTGGTCAAAAGCCCCAGCTTAATGAGCGCTTGAAAGCCGTTGCATATGCCCAGCATCAACCCGTCTCGATTAAACAGCAGATCGTGCACCGCATCTTTAACTCTCTGGTTCCTAAAGGTGGTGGCAATAAACTTGCCTGAACCATCCGGCTCATCCCCGCCCGAAAAACCACCGGGGAGCATAATGATTTGTGCATTATTGATTTTTTTCACCAATGCGTCAATGCTCTCCTCAATCGCTTGCGGCGATAGGTTACCGATGATGATATGCTCGGCCAGTCCGCCCGCTTCATTAAAGGCGTTCATCGAATCGTATTCGCAGTTTGTTCCGGCAAAAACCGGCAGAACCACGCGCGGTTTTGCAAAGCTGGTTTTCGCTTGATGGTTACTTCTTTCTTTATATAGAGGGGTTTTCAGTGTTGCTGATTTATTTTCTGCTGTATGCGGATAGACCTTGGCCAGCGGTTTTTCATAACGCTCAATCAGCTCTGCCAGCGCAATACGCTCATCGCCAAGCTTGATGTGGTTGCCGCCGGTTGTGCCAAGCTTTGGCCAGTCCAAATTTTCATCTGTTTCAATGATGATATCCGCGTACGATTTATCGAACAGTTTATCCAAATCGACGCTATTATCCAGCGTAAACCCGATGCCATTACCAAAGCACATTTTGGCCAGCGCAACGCCCGCGCCGCCTCGTTCCAGCGCAAATGCCGATTTGATTTTTCCTTCTTTAATCCACTCAGTTAGCCGACTATACTTTACTTTTAAGTCATCAAAGTCGGGCGTACCGTCATCCAGTTTTTTAACTTCCAGCAAATACACTTGCGAGCCTTCTTCTTTAAACTCACCAGAAATGATATGCTCAGCTTCCTGTGTGCTAACCGCAAAAGAGACCAAGGTGGGCGGAACGTGGATATCGTTAAATGTGCCGCTCATCGAATCCTTACCGCCGATTGCCGCAATACCCAGATTCTTTTGTGCATAAAAAGCACCCAGCAACGCCGCCGTGGGTTTGCCCCATGTTTTGGGGTCTTCAGTCATGCGCTCAAAGTATTCCTGAAAAGTCAACCACGTATCGTCCAAACTCCCGCCTGCCGCGACCAGCTTCGCCGCCGATGAAACCACCGCGTAGACGCTGCCGATAAACGGATTCTTCTCGGTTAGGTATGGATCATAGCCGTAGCTCATGAGGGTAGCGGTGTCGCTAAGTCCCCCATCGATCGGCACTTTCGCCGCCATGGCCTGCACGGGTGTGAGCTGGTTTTTTCCACCCAGCGGCATGTTCACCGTGGCCGCACCAACAGTGCTGTCAAAGCGCTCAATCAGACCTTTTTTTGACGCGACGTTGATATCCGCAATCAAAGCTTTTAGCGTGTCCATCGCTGTGCCATGGTTTTCTTCTTTATATAATGTGTTTTTTTCTAAATCAATGCTTGCTTTCGCATGCTGTGTCACCCCATTGGTGTCTAAAAAAGCACGAGAGAGATCGACGATGGTTTCGCCGTTCCAGCACATCCGCATACGTGCCGTGTCGGTGACATCCGCGATTTTTACCGCCTCAAGATTCTCCGCCTCAGCCAGCTTCAGTACCGTTTCCAAATCGCTTTTT
>JBFLKV010000212.1:0-6629 GCA_040883365.1 Eubacteriales bacterium | reverse complement strand
CTTCTTGTGACTCAGCTTGCGGTTCTTTTTGCAGTTCGAGTTTTTCGGCGGCGTCTGCTTCGCGCTGCGCGACTGCGGCCATAAACGCTTCGTTTTGCGCCTGCGCTTCATCCGCGCGTCTTTCCGCTTCCTCCACGCTGGCTTTCAGTGTATTAAACTCGTTGGTCAACTCCTCCAACCGATCAATTAATATCTGCTCGGAATTGGTCAATTCCTCGACCATTTTCATCAGCTTTTCACGCGATTTGATATGCTCATCTGCGATATTTATCGCGGCAAGCACCGCGCGATCTGAAACGCTAAGCGCAGGATAGTTCTCTGCAATCTCGCGCACATTTGAATCCACCATTTTCCCGACGGAAATCATATGTTCGGTGGAGTCTTCACCGATAATTGTATAAGCTTTGGATGCGATATTCACCCTGACTTTATTTTTTTCCATATTTGTTTACCCGCTTTATCATCGATAATTTATAAAGAATGATACCTTTACATAATAGCTATACGATAATTATAGAGTATTCGCATGTGTTACGCAAGTGTACCATTTATTAGAAAAAACAAAAGAGCGCAAGCTCGCCTGCGCTCTTGGTATGGTTTGTTTTTTTAAGCTTCCATGTTATACCCAAACTTTTTAAACAGGAAAAATAGTCGTTTGTTCAGACGCTTTCGGCTGATGGTATCAATCTTATATCCGTTGGTCCGATATCCGGCCTGTGCGTCAACGTATTTTTGGAAGTGCTCTTTTTGTTCTTCCCAACCGTCAATGCCTAAATCATTATATATTTTTTCCATATAGCCCATTGGGTCGGTGATAAAGTCCTCATATTTCATCTCAATCAGGTTTCCCTCAGGGATGGATTTTTTATCCTCCAGATATTGCGTATAAAGTTTTTCGTAAATATCCAAAACCACATCGCCCACCAGTTCGTCCGGATGCTGTGATATATCCTCCAAAGAAAAGATGGGGAATAATTTTTTAAACATGCCTACCGTCGAAGGGAAGACATTGTACGGGTTGCGGTAGATATGAATAAACCGCGCGTCCGGGAAAAGCTCCAACAGCATATCGATGCGCGCTGTGTTTTCGGGGGATTTAATAATCAGCTGTTTCCCATGCGTATAATAAGTCAGCTTTTTGATAATTTTTAAATATGCTTTTCTAATCTTCTTTTTTCTTTGTTCGTTCAACTGCGAATAAAACGCACATTTTGCATAGAACCTGGCGTTGGAAGGGAAACTCATCATATGTGTGATGGATTCCTCAATCATGGTCGCCAGCGCAAATGCTTCCTCCTGAGGCTCTTCCGACCCCATTTTCATGTTGTCCATCGGGCGTTTATTTGGCAGCACTTTATTATAGATGCTCTTAAGTACGTTACCCAGCGTGATGAAAACCGGAAAAGAATACGTCTGTTCCGCCTTAAAATAAGCTTTCGAATCATCATGCGTCATGATACTGGTCAAGTACGTCGTGCCGCTCCGCCAATGCCCCACAATAAAGATCGGTGGTTTTTCAATCTTGGTCTGAGCGATTTTTCTGGCATGGAATAAATTTTCCAAAAAAGCGATCGGGGACAAAACTAGGCTCATGAAAAGCACCTGCGCCACCTTGGGAGCTTCCTTGGGTGAGAGTTTCTTTCGATTCTCCCACAACATATTGACCAACATTTTAAAATTCGCACACTGCAAATAGTGCATTGCCGCATCTTGATGCGTCGACATAACTTTTTACCTCTGTATTTAATCTTAAGTTTATTCTATCATAATAAATAAGTATGATAAAACAGATTGCATCAATCAATTGTAAATTTTCTTACAATAAAGCAGCCTATGCACGTCAGCATGGCTGCTTTATTTTGCTCTATTGTCTTATTTCGGCGTCAAAGTCTTTTTTTGCGCTGTCCATAATCTTGGCCATCGCTGCATTGACCTCTTCGTCGGTCAGTGTCCGATCAGCCGCTCTGAACATCATCGAAAACGCGAGGCTCTTTTGGTCTGCCTGCAAAGGCTTGCCTTTATACACATCAAAGAGCTTGACGGATTCTAAGAACTTGCCGCCATTTTTCTGGATGCAAGCCAACAGGCTGCCGGCCGTCACCCCGTCTTTCACAATCAGCGCCAAATCCCGCTCGGCTGCCGGATACTTAGGCAATGGTTTGTAGACCCTAAAATCATCGGCCGCATCGTATAGTGAGTCTAAGAAGATTTGCGCAACATAGACACGCTCATCGATATCGAAATTCGCACGAATATCCGGGTGGATTTCGCCCATCTCACCCAGCACGGTTTTTTTGATCATCATTTCCGCTTTTCTGCCCGGATGGTAGAAGTTCGCCCCGCCTGGCACCAGCTTAATGTCCGTTCCGAAAATCTCAGCGATGTTTTCAACCACCCCTTTAAGGCTATAAAAATCCTCCGCATCTCCAGCGATGCCCAGACAAATTACCGGCCTTTCCAAAGGCAAAGGCTCATCCGCTATCGGTGTAAATGTTTTGGCCACCTCAAACAGCCGCACATTCTTTTCTTTCATGTTGATATTTCGGCTTAAGTTTTTCAGCATATCCGGCACCATGGTGGTTCGCATACAGCTAAATTCTTCTCCCAATGGATTGAGAATTTTCACCATGTTATATAATTCATCGTTCTCATCTAGGTTCAGCTTATCCAACTCCACTTTTGAGCTGAACGAGAAGGTGGATGCTTCAAAGAACCCGCTACCAATCAGTAGAGATTTTAGGCGGTCATTGTACTTTTCACCCTGAGGCACTTGACCGCGCACCACCGCGCCTGTCATCATGCTCTCTTCGATGTTGTCATATCCAAACATGCGCGCCACTTCTTCCGCAATATCCGCGCCTTGGCTCATGTCCATGGAACGGAAAGATGGAATGGTCGATTTTAACACCTTGCCATCATGCGTGGTATCGATATATAAGCGGTTTAGATACTTGGTCATATCGTCTATGGAAATATCCGTGCCCAAAAGTGCATTGACCTTCTCTGGGGTCACTTCCACGGTGGCTGGGGTTAAATCCATATTTAAAATATCGATTTCTCCACCAACAATTTCACCTGCACCCAGTTCTTCCACCAAAGCACACGCACGCTCAACAGCGGCTTTTGCACCCACGGCGTCCACGCCCTTGGAAAAACGCATGGATGCGTCCGTGCTCATCCCAAGTTCTCTTGAGGATTGACGAATGTTGCCATATGTGAACATGGCGCTTTCAAAAATAACCGTTTTAGTGGTCTCTTTAATCTCCGAGTTTTGGCCCCCCATGATGCCCGCAATACCGATCGGGTGATTGGCGTCGCAAATCAAAAGGTTGCGCTCAGAGAGCTTTCTTTCCTTATCATCCAGCGTGACAATCGTCTCGCCCGGTTTGGCTGTTCTGACAATAATGTGCTTGCCACCGATATCTTCGGCATCAAACGCATGCATCGGTTGTCCCATCTCCAGCATAACAAAATTGGTGATGTCCACGATGTTGGATATGGGTCTAACACCCGCCGATTTTAAGCGCTTTTGCATCCAAGCCGGCGAAGGACCCATCTTGATGTTTTTAACCGCTCTTGCCATATAACGCGGGCAGTATTCCGGGTTTTCCACCGTGACTTTCACATAATCGTCGATGCTTTCGTTGTTTTCGTTTAGATTAATCTCGGGCAGATGAAGCGGTGCGTCAATGCTGGCCGCAACCTCTCTTGAGATGCCAATCATCGAGAGCATATCCGGCCGATTGGCTTCGGTTTCAAACTCAAAAATCACATCATCCATACCCAGCGCCGTCTTGATATCCTCGCCAAGGGTTAAGTCGCCTTTGAGTATCAATATGCCATAGACCCCTGCGCCTTCGTAGTCCGCTTCGGTCAGTTTTAGCTCTTCGCCAGAGCAAAGCATCCCAAAGGATTCCACACCGCGCAGTTTGCCTTTTTTAATCTTCATCCCATTAGGCAGTTTGGCACCCACCAAAGCCACGGGTACAAGATCGTTTTCTTTGATGTTTGATGCCCCCGTGACGATTTGAATGCTTTCTGGGCTTATTTCACTGCCCACACTCACTTGGCAAACAACCAATTTATCTGCATCAGGGTGTTTTTCAATTTTTATTATTTTTCCGACCACGACGTTTTCGATGCCTTCGCCCTGTTTGGCAAAGCCCTCCACGCCCGTGCCGGTGACCAGCAAGTACTTCATCAGTTCCTCGGGAGCCAAATCGGTCTTGACGTAATCTTTTATCCAACTATATGGTGCTATCATCTCGTTTTTCTCCCTTCTCTATCTGAATTGTTTTAGGAACCGCGCATCGTTTTCAAAAAGCAAACGAATGTCGGTGATGCCGTATTTGATGTTAACGATTCTATCTAGACCCAAACCAAACGCAAAGCCTGAGTAGACTTCCGGGTCAATCCCGCAGTTACGCAGCACATTGGGGTGAACCATCCCACATCCCAAGAGTTCAATCATGCCGCTACCTTTGCAGACCGAGCATCCTTTACCACCACAGGTTTTACAGGTGGCGTCAATTTCGCCGCTCGGTTCGGTAAATGGGAAATGTCCCGGACGAAAACGAATCTTTGTTTCCGAACCATACAGTTCTTTTAAGAACTCACTTAAAGTGGCTTTAAGATGCCCCATCGTAATGCCCTTGCCCACAACCAAGCCTTCAATCTGATGGAAAACCGCTGAATGCGTGGCATCGATATCCTCGTTGCGATAAACTCTGCCCGGGCAAATCATACGAATCGGCGGTTTTTGGTCCAGCATGGTCCGAATCTGCACCGGGGACGTATGTGTGCGCAGTACCACATCCTCACTGACATAAAACGTATCCTGCATATCTCTGGCCGGATGGTCTTTTGGAATATTCAGCATTTCAAAATTATACTTATCCAATTCCACTTCCGGGCCTTCCATCACATCAAAACCCATGCCAAGGAAGATATCGCGCATCTCATAATACCCCTTGGTCAGCGGATGATATCCGCCCACCTCACGGCGTGTGCCCGGCAAAGTGACATCGATGGTTTCTTCGGCCAATTTATCCGCCTGTTCGGCCGCCGCCAAAACTGTTTGGCGCGCCTCCAATGCCTCGGTGACCATCAGGCGCAGTTCGTTGACGCGCTTACCAAAGGCCGGGCGCTCCTCGGGCGATAAATCCTTCATGGTCTTCATCATCTCGGTGATTTTACCCTTTTTGCCCAACATGGATACACGCAGATCATTCAAAACACTGCTGTCCACTGCCTCTGCAATTTTCTCTTTAATTTCGTTGACCACCTGCTCCGCTTTTTCAAGCATAGCGGGTTGTTTTTCGTTGGATTCCATTAAACTTGTCGTCCTTTCGTTTTTGGTTCCTTATTAAAATATAAAAGCCCCAAAATAATATTAGATTATTCTGGGGCGAAAAGCTTCTGCTCTACGCGGTACCACCCAAATTTCGCAAAGTCATGATGACTGCCTTCATTCGAATTGTTTTTTAACGATCAAACCAATTGACCGGCAAGCAACACCCAACGGTGCACTGCAGACTCGGGTCAGCGAACTTTCCGAAGCTTCCAAGCGGATACACCCTTTCAGCCTGTGGGGTCATCTCTCTAAAAAGCGCTTATAAAAACTCGGTTAAACTGCCGTTATCGTCTTTTATCTTTATGATTTTTTTGAATTATAGCACTATTCCCGTTTGCATACAACCCCTGCGACACAAAAAAAAGACCCGTGACCGGCAAAACCAGTCATGGGCCCTATATATAGAAACTTTTATTGTAGTGCTTTAACAAAAGCAGTAATACGACGAATACCTTCGTCTATATTCGCCATCGAAACCGCGTAGGAGAGACGAACAAATTCATCTGCGCCAAACGCCGATCCCGGTACCACTGCCACCTTCTCGCCTTCCAAAAGCAATTTTGAAAAATCGAGAGAGGACGTGATCTTTTTGCCTTCATAACTCTTGCCAAATGTTTTGCTGATGTTCATCATGATATAAAATGCGCCTTTGGGCATATGACACGACAATCCATCGACATCATTGATGAGTAGGTGCAAGCGTTTTCTTCTTTCGTCAAACGCACGCTTCATGGTCATAATGTCCGACCCGTCCGAATTCAATGCCGCAACACTGGCATACTGCGCCATAGTGTTGGGGTTGGAAGCCGTATGCGACTGGTAGGCCTTAATCACTTTGGCAATCTCCTTATCGCAAGCCACATAGCCCACGCGCCAACCGGTCATAGAATAGGATTTGCTAAGACCATTGACCAGCAAAGTCAACGCTTTGGTTTGCTCGTCCACGGCCGCAATCGAGGCATGCTCTCCCTCGTAAGTCAGCTCATCATAAATCTCGTCCGAAACGATCATAATGTTATGCTTTTTGCAGACCTCAGCAATCGCTTTTAAGTCATCCATACTATAAACCGCGCCCGATGGGTTGGAGGGCGAGTTGATGATGATGGCTTTGGTTTTTTCGCTGATGGCCGCTTCGATCTTCTCTGCGCTGATGATAAAATCTTCGTCCTCGCTGGCTTCCACATGGACAGGCACACCGTCCGCCATCTGTACCATCACCGGATAGCTCACCCAATAGGGGGCTGGAATAATCACTTCATCACCCGGGTTTAATATG
>JBFLKV010000211.1:0-3679 GCA_040883365.1 Eubacteriales bacterium | reverse complement strand
TACCGCGATTGTCGCCATCATGCTGGATACGGTTCGGGTTCGGTGAGAGAGCAGTGCCGTCGAAACCATGCGCTCTCCATTGCCTTTATTTTTCCCTTTATCCTTTCGAACCTTAAGCATCTTTGGCAGTCCGCTCCAGAAAAAGAGATACGTCCCCACCACCACTGTCCCAATGATGGGCAGCATAAGTGCACCGACCATGCTGGCCGGACCGAAAAACGAGATTAGATACCCGCCAACAATCATGATGATTGATATGATGAGCAGAGCCGTTGATCCGCCCGTCCGCTTTTCAGCAATCTGATCACCCTTGAATAAATCAACCAACTGAAACCGACTAATCACACGCAAGCCAGTCAACCCCATCAAAAGAAAGATGAAATAGTACACCCCGATTGTAAGGACAATCGCTTTAGGTTCTATCGCAAAAACAACATTCCCAGAGATATTGGCGAGCGCAAGCTTCAAGAGTATCATCACCACCAACTTTGAGAAAAACAAACTGAGTAGTATGCCAATAACCAGCGCAACGGTACCCAGCATCATCACTTCCATCAGCATTAAACGACCGATACGGCCGTTGGTCATGCCAAAAAGCGCATAGGTGGACAACTCTTTTTTTCGCGCACGGATAAAGCTATTGTTTGAACTGATCAGAAAGAACAGCGTAAACGCGATGACAACCAGTGCAAACACCAAAAACAGCGTTCGGTATGTGTTGCTACCCGCCGACACCGCCTCAAGCACGGATTCACTGTACGTTAAGGTTAAAAATGTGTGGACGGTAAATATGCAAAACACCATAGCAAACAGATACATCGCATACCGTTTAAGGTTGTGCCTGATATTAAGCAGTGCAAGATGAGACAATTTCATCAGTTCTCACCTCCAAAGGTTCGCATCACATTAAGAATCTCTTCATAAAATGCTTTTTTGTCGCCTTCTGCATGTAGCCTGTTATAAATCTCGCCATCCTTGATGAACATAACCGAATGGCAGTGACTGGCTGCATTAGCATCATGCGTCACCATTAAAATCGTCGCGTCGTATGATTGGTTGATTTGTTCTAACAGTTTTAACAGCTGACGCCCAGACTTAGAATCCAGGTTCCCGGTCGGTTCATCCGCCAAAATAATACTAGGGTTTGTAATCAGTGCACGGCACGCCGCCGCCCGCTGTTTTTCTCCGCCCGAAATCTCATAGGGGTATTTATCCAAAAGCGCACTTATCCCTAAGTCCTCAGTTAAACGCTTTAACCGTTTTGCGATTTCATCCGGTTTTTCGCCGGATATCATGAGCGGCAGCACGATGTTTTCTTCTATCGTCATGGATTCCAACAGATTAAAGTCCTGAAAAATAAACCCGACATGCTGGATGCGGTGACGGGCCAACGCTTTTCTGCTGAGGCTGGCGATATCCGTGCCGCTGACCAAAAGCTTCCCGGTGGTGGGTATATCAATACTGCCAAGGATGTTGAGCAGCGTGGTCTTACCCGATCCTGACGGTCCCATAACACCGATGAAGTCTCCCGGTTGAATATCAAATGAAATATTCTTAAGCGCCATGTACCGCTTATTCTTTTTTGAGCCATATACTTTACTTAAGTTCTTTGCTGCTAATACTTGCATAGCCTTACTCCTTTATTGTGATACACTAAGTATACGCCGCTCTGCTTCGGGCTAAAATCGATTCACATGACATTTTGGCTGTTTATCTTACAGGTTTGAAAGGTCGCTGTCAGTCGCGCAGAAAGGTTAAGGTAAAAACCGTATAATCTCCATATTCGGACGTACAAACCAGCGTATGACCCAGTTGATCCGCTAGCTTTTTTGCCAAATAAAGCCCGTATCCCGTCGCTTTGTTATCGGCACGGGCGTAGTAAGATGTATACCCTTTATCAAAAACATGCGCAATTTCCTGCGGTTTAATGCCGCCGCCCTGATTTTTGATCGTCACTTTCGTCTGGCTTTTGTCTCTTTTTACACCAATCGATACCTTCCCTTTTTCCGGCACATATTTGACCGCGTTGGATATCAATTGAGAAAGGATATAAGCACTCCACTTTTCGTCCGTCAGCACCGTACCATCTTCATCCGGCATTTCCAGCACCAGTTGCTTACAGGCAAAAAACACAGCAAAGGGCTTTAGCGCCGCATGAATAAGGCGCGAAGCCTTGACTTCTACAATCTTAAAATCGTCATAGAAACTATTGGATTTGATATGATACAGAACAGTTTGAGTTTTTTGTTCGATATAGGTCAACTGCATATCCAGCTGCTCTTCCATCCCTTCATGCCCTTGCTCCAAAATCAAGTGCATCGCGGCTATCGGCACTTTAACATCATGAATCCACTTAGTGATAAAATCCAACTCATCTGCGGATTCTTCCGCTACCTGTGCGCGGTATTGGTTATAATCATAAACGACTTCTGATATTTTTTGATGTATTGCTTATCCAGAGGATAGAAAAAGTCTTCATCCACGCTTTCCCCTGCAACCATTTTATCAACACGTCTTATGCGATGATTGACCACTAAATAGTCCAGTATGATGAAAACCAAGAAAAGCAACTCCACCCCGATGACCGCATAGCGAAAATCGCTGTTTGTCTTAAGTCCACTGTCACTAAAAAAAACAACGGCCGACCCAAAAATAATCGCACTCGCAGCGAAGGTTAATAGCAGCCATCTTTCTTTGATATAATCTTTGATACTCATACCAGCTTATATCCTTTGCCCTTAACGGTGATGATCATTTCCCCGTCTTTGATTTCACCGAGTTTCTTCCTTAAGCGATTAATATTAACCGACAGTGTGTTTTCATCCACAAAGTGCTCGTCCACCCATAACGATTTAATCAGTTTGGCACGCGTGACGATTTTGCCGGACGCCTTCATCAACAGCGACAGCATCGTGCACTCATTGCGCGTTAGCGTGACGTCATTCCCCGCACATGTCACGACCGACCGCTCAAGATCCAACACCATATC
Organism: Eubacteriales bacterium; assembly: GCA_040883365.1. Classification (GTDB taxonomy): domain Bacteria; phylum Bacillota; class Clostridia; order Christensenellales; family CALMFG01; genus CALMFG01. The sequence continues at coordinate 690 of JBFLKV010000211.1, read as the reverse complement.
ATCATACGAAATAACACTATACGCATTATCGCTATAGGTATATGCCCGACGTAGTGCTGCCTGCACCTTGGTCACCAGCATATCCATTGAAAACGGCTTATCGATATAATCATCCCCGCCGCCACTGATGGCTCGGATTTTATCAGCGTCTTCTCCGCGTGACGATATAAAGATAACAGGGATATGTGTCATCTTGCGTATTTGCTTACACCAATAAAACCCGTCATAATAAGGCAGATTGATATCCAGCAGAATCAAATGCGGCGCAACTTCAGATACGGTTTCCATGACCTTTTTAAAGTCCTTCACCGCCACCGCTTCCAGATTCCATTTATTCAGCCATTCACACATAATGGCACTGATTGTTTGGTCATCCTCAATAATTAATATTCGATACATTGTCTCGTCCTGTTTCTATTATATCAGATTTTTATAACGGATAACGGTAGCTTACAAATCTGTTAGCAGCCTTGCCTTTTACGCCGTTTTATAAAAGGTTTGACTCAGCAAAGCGCGTTCGCACCGTTAGCCAAATTCCCCACCAATGACCGTTCTCGCCTGTCGCTCTTTTGTATTAAAAAACGCCTCCTTAACTATAGGAAGCGTTCTAATATTCAATATGTCTTTTGTCAGTTTTTTATCTGGCCATTAGCGTTTGTCGTTTAGCCCTAAAAGCACATTTGATTCTTT
>JBFLKV010000210.1:0-7041 GCA_040883365.1 Eubacteriales bacterium | reverse complement strand
TTTAGATGCATCGGGCTTTCTATCTCGCCATATTCAGTTAGAACTTCCTGCCAAAAATCAATATCACTTTCAAAAACGGGTTCGTCAGTGATGCGCTCATCCTGTGGCAGATTTTCAACCATCTCCGGCGGGTTCTTCTTGTCTTTTTTAGCCATTAATCTCTCTCCGGTAATCTCTTTTTTTCTAAGCAAGAATCGCTCAGCAAATCAAGAAGTATTCTAACATTTATGTTACGATTTATCAATTTAATGCCTTAATTGTTTACAGGTTCGTAAAAACAAGGTAACAGAATAAACCATGTCGCACATCTGGACGAACAGACTTAAGGTGTGCTATAATCCATCGATGCAGGGAGCAAATTAACTATATTTAATATGGAGAGCAAATAATGAGCATTTGGGTCGTGGCATTATTCATACTGGGGTTCGTTCTGATTATCAAAGGTGGAGATTGGTTTGTGGAGGCAGCCGTGTGGATTGCCGAAGTGACACATATCCCAAAAATCCTGATTGGGGCAACCATCGTTTCGTTGGCCACCACGTTGCCCGAGCTATTTGTCTCGCTATTCGCAGTACTGGATGGTTCGGTGGGGCTTGGCATCGGGAATGCCATCGGATCGATTATTTGTAACACAGGCTTGATATTATCGATAGCCCTGATGGCTTCGCCGCCTAAGATTAGAAAAAAAATTGTTTTGACCAAAGGCGCTTTGCTCTTCGCTGCGGTTGCCACGCTGACAGTTACGGCGTGGAATGGTACCATTGCGCCCGTAGAAGGGCTATATCTGTTTGCCATTCTAGCGCTGTTTATTCTCTATAATGTTCAGAGTGTTAAACGCTCAAAGCTGGAAACAGAAGACGAAATATTAGAAGATCAAAAAGAAATTCGCCATATCGATACAGATAAGCGAAATATCATAATAAACATATTGAAATTCGGTTTCGGCGCAGGTGCGATTATATTAGGTGCCAATTTGTTGGTGAATAACGGTGTGATTATTGCTAGTTTCCTAGGGATTAGTGAAACGGTTATCGGCCTCACTGTGGTGGCACTGGGTACGTCTTTGCCAGAACTTGTGACCACCATCACATCCTTGGTCAAGAAACATGGCGAGATGGGCGTGGGAAATATTTTGGGTGCGAATATCCTGAATATCGTTTTGGTTTTGGGTACGTGTGCGGTCAGCTCAAAAAGCGGATTGGTTTTGCCAAACGAGACATCGGCGCTAGCGCTGTTCAGCAAGCCGCGTACACTATCTTTTGATATACCAATCGTGATGCTGATGCTGGCCATCTTGCTCTTACCGTTGCTGCTTGGTAAGCCCGGGAAACTCCGACGTTGGCAGGGTTTTGCGCTAATCGGTGTTTATGCGCTCTATATCTTAAGCGTTATTGTATTATAAGACCAGATAAAAAAACAGATACGGTCAAAGGCTTTAAGAAAAAAGCTATTGGCCGTATTTTTCGATAATGTAGTCCTTAAAATCGGCAAACTCACGTTCCATCGATTTTAATAGGTCTATTTTTTTTAGGGTAGGATTGTTTTTTAATTTATTCTCTTCACTTGTTTCTTGATCGATAACCAGCAACTCCAACACACTAATGTTAAGACCTTTACAAATTGCTGTAACGGTATCCATGGTGGGAGATTTCTCACCCTTTTCAATATAGGACAATGTAGATTGTGCAATATTGGCTTTTTTGGCCAATGCGCCCTGCGATAAGTTGGCGCGTTCACGTGCTTTTTTAATCTGCACGCCAATGTTTTCAAAACTCATTTCAACCTCCAAAAGGGAAAGTAATCACTATAGTTATTAAACCTATCATAAGAGTGATTGACTACCAAATCGATATAGTGATAATATTTAATCGATAAAGTGATTGTACCATATTTGAAACAAAAAGAAAAGAGGTTTTTTTCATGTATACAAAGACGAAAAGTTCGACCAAAAAACTGTGCGAATGTTGCGGTAGCGCGATTCAGGACGGCGATTTGGTTTATGACAGTGGCGAGGTTTATATTCATGATGCATGCTTCTTTGACTATATTCGGATGTTTGTTCTGGATATCGGGTGGCGGCAGTACGTGTATGGCGATGAAGAAATGGATTGAACACAAATAAAGAATGGTTAGGAGTGACGAGCATGAAGACAAAAGAGGAATATGTTCTGTTTCTTTTAAGAAACTACAGGACAATCAACGATGAGCAAACGAAGTGTGACAACAGTTTTGTGCCAATGGGTGGGCTGGTACGAGATTTGCGCCATGTCGATAAAGCGCTCGATTCGATGGACAATTATTCAAGACGTATTATTAAGGATATCTATTTAGACGGCATGAGTTGGCTGGATGCGGCTGAAAAAAACTATGTCAGCCATTCCACTATATCGCGCACCCGAAAGAAAGCTTTAAAGACAATCATCAATTACTTCGAACAACAATCCGGATGATGTTTTAAAGCAAATAAAAAGATAGAACCAAAATGGAACAAAATGCCGATGGTGATGAAGGGGCAAGCGTAGACTGGGGGATAGAGGGGCCAAGCCGTCAAAATGAATATACCCGATAATAAAACGAGTAAGAAGACAAGCGGTTTTAAGCAGCTGTTAAGGACGACCTCTTTTTTTACGCTTTTAACCTTGTAGCACCAGGGGTAAGTACAAAATAATCTTTTTGTTCGAATCCGCTTATCCGTTGACAAACCTTTCTTATTTGGTATACTAAATCAAATGTAATTTTTGATATTTCAAATGCGAAAGGGATATGGTTTTTAAGATGGTGAAGAACAAGAAGACGATGGAGCGCATTGTGGCGCTTTGTAAAAATAGGGGATTCGTGTTCCCTGGCTCGGATATATACGGCGGACTCGCCAACTCTTGGGATTACGGTCCTTTGGGTGTAGAACTCAAAAACAATGTAAAACAAGCCTGGTGGAAGAAGTTTGTTAAGGAAAGCCAATACAATGTTGGGCTGGATGCCGCTATACTGATGAACCCAGAAACCTGGGTGGCGTCTGGACACGTTGGTGGTTTTTCGGATCCGTTGATGGATTGCAAGTCCTGCAAATCCCGTTTTCGTGCGGACCAATTGATTGAGGAATATGCCGAAAAGAAGAAGCTTGATGTGGACGTTAACATCATGGGCGATGCAGCGATGGAAGCTTTTATTCAAGAAAAAGGTATTGCTTGCCCCACTTGCGGTAATCGCGATTTCACGTCGATTCGCAAGTTTAATCTGATGTTTAAAACATTCCAGGGCGTGACCGAAGATTCATCCAGCGAGATATATCTGCGGCCCGAAACAGCGCAAGGTATTTTTGTTAACTTCAAGAATGTACAACGGTCCATGCGCAAAAAACTGCCATTTGGTATTGGTCAAATCGGTAAGTCTTTCCGTAACGAGATTACACCGGGCAATTTCATCTTCCGTATCCGCGAGTTTGAGCAGATGGAACTGGAGTTTTTCTGCCGACCCGAAGAAGAGATGCAGTGGTTTAACTATTGGAAGGATTTCTGTAAAAATTGGATACTATCACTCGGTATTGCTGAGGAAAGCATCAAACTAAGAGATCACTCAGAGGATGAACTTTCTCACTACTCCAATGCCACAACAGACATAGAATATAAATTCCCCTTTGGATGGGGTGAGCTTTGGGGCATCGCTGATCGCACCGACTATGACTTAAAGCAACATATTGACCATTCCGGCGAAAATTTGGCCTATCAGGATCAGACCACGGGGGAGAGCTTTGTACCCTACTGCATTGAGCCCAGTTTAGGTGCTGACCGCGTGACATTGGCTTTCATTTGTGAAGCCTATGACGAAGAAGAATTGGAAGGCGGAGACATACGTACTGTGCTTCGTTTCTCTCCGGCGCTTGCGCCGTTTAAAGCAGCGGTATTGCCGCTCCAAAAGAAGCTGTCCGAAACAGCGGAAAAGATATATCATGACCTGCTGAAAGACTTTACGGTGGACTATGATCTGTCGGGTTCTATCGGCAAACGCTATCGTCGGCAGGACGAAATCGGCACACCTTACTGCATCACGGTGGACTTTGAAACATTGGATGATGGGGCAGTGACCGTGCGCGAACGCGATACGATGCAGCAAGTGCGGATGCCCATTGGTGAGCTTAAAAGATATCTGGCTGAGAAATGTACATTCTAAATAACCAAAAAAAAGAAGCGATTAAACACGCTTCTTTTTTGATGCCAAATTATTTTGTCTCTTCAAAGGGCTCAATATGGACGATAACCCCTTGGATACCGTACTTGGAATCTATCAGCTCGGCCTTGACTTTGCCCGCCAAACTGTGGCTGTCGAAAACCGTCATGATGGCAGGGACCTGAAGGTGCAGGTCCACATAGCGTGCGGCACCGACGCGCCGTACGTTGACTTTGTGAAAATCCTTGATTTTAGGATATTTACTTTTGCATTCATCGAGCAAGCCGGAAAGGTCAACATCGTCCCGCTTTTCCATCAGTTCCTCAAAGCTGGAACGCGCGATGTCGAAAGATGCTTTAAGCAAGAACAAACTGACCAGTATCGTTGCGATTTGATCGAGATATTTTAAGCTTGGGAATAGCTTTGATGCCACAACGGCCAGAGCGACCGGGATGGATGAAAAAGCGTCCGAGCGATGGTGCCAAGCGTTGGCAATCAGCGCACGGCTGTTCACGGCTTCGCCTATTTTTCGGCTGTATCGGAAAAGAGCTTCTTTGGTGACGATGGAAAAAATGGCAATGCCAAATGCAACCCAAGATAGGGAAGTTGGCGAATAGTCGATGATGCCTGTAACGGCATTATAGCCCATAAAGAAGGCAACACCCGCCAAAAAAACGCCGATAAACAATGTAACGAAGGTCTCAATGCGTCCGTGCCCATATGGGTGATCAGAATCTGGTGCTTTTGACCAAAAACGCATGCCAAACAGTACGGCAAAATCGGTGATGAGATCCGAAAACGAGTGTACGCCGTCGGCAACGAGCGCCGTCGAATGGAAAAGCGTACCGCCAGCGATTTTAAGGATACTTAAGAAAATGTTAAATAGTGACCCGATGAGGGTAACACGTTGGATGCGAGCATTGACTTTCATGTGTAAACTCCGGTAAATTTGTACAAACTATTAAATGCCAATTAATTTTTTACATCATATTATAATTTGCGGTATAATACAAGAAGACAAACAGAAGTGAGGTATAAAGAATAGTGACATGCTGGTTTTGTGAAAAAAACGAAGCGGATGCCAGTCAGAGTATAAGATTGGTGTTCGAGCGTTATAACTATGCGGACAAAATAGCGCAGAGTAAAGGCGAACAGCCTGACCGATTGAGAAAAACATTGACGATTGGCCGATGCAATAGCTGTAGCCAAAGGCATAAAACATATAAAAGAATTTCGCTTTGGGCCATCGCACCTGCGTCTGTTTTGGCTTTCAGTTTGTTTTTGCTGTTTAGGCACGCCGACCCGAATCTTGTTTTTGTGGTGATGGCGATTGCGCTTTTGGGATTTGGCGCGGTGCTCGTTGCGCGGATGAAGTACTTAAAGAGCCGAGGCGTAAAAGCGATGGTGGAATTGGAAATGAAGAACGAAGATATAAAACAGGCTTTAGCGAGCGGATGGTACCGGGCATGATACATATTATAAGGAGGATTTAACCATGACATGTTGGTTTTGCGAAAAAGAACTTGCTGTAGATGATAAAGCGTTTGAAGTTGAGATGTTTGGCGATGTCAAGCAGAGTCAAAGTGATGCCGAGGAAGAAGTTTCATTTAATAAAAAGCTAGTACGCGTACCGCGGTGTGCGTCTTGTAAAGCGCGACAGAAGAATGCCAAAGCGGCCAGTGTATTTGCGGTAGTGTTTTTGGTGATCGCCCTGTTGGCGCTAGTGGCAGGATGGCTAAACTGGGGTTCCCTATATATTTGGGGTATTGTTCTTGGATTCTCAGTGGGTATGATTATTGAATTTTTGACTGTGCGCGGGATGTCGATGAAGGGCATTAAAAGTGAAAACTATGCGAAGCGTCGGAACAAAGAGATAACCGAGCTTAAGTCTAATGGGTATCAATTTGGCCGTGCGCCGGTTCAACACAAGGTCAATAAAGTGATTATTGAGGAAGAATAGTGGATAAATATTTAATAAACGAATTGTAAACGATAAGGATCAAAATTGACTTTTTGATTTTGAATATGATATATATGTTAGCGGTACTAACTAAATAGTACCGCTATTATTTATATTTTATATTTTAAGTTAGGAGTCAAAAATGTCTAAAGTAGAGATTTTGACAGACGTGTGCAAAGGGTGTGGCCTTTGTGTGTCGGTTTGCCCAAAAGGAATTATGTCGCTATCAACCGATGTTATCAATGCCAAAGGGTACGCACCTGTAACGATAACAGCTATGCAGGAATGTATAGGATGTGCGGCTTGCGCAAAAGTCTGTCCGGATGCGGTACTCTCCGTTTTTAAGGAGGTGCAAGCATGACAAAACAATTAACCAAAGGCAACGAAGCCATTGCCGAAGCGGCGATTCGCGCCGGATGCAAGTTTTTCTTTGGCTATCCCATTACCCCACAAAACGAGATACCAGAATATATGAGCAGACGTTTGCCGGAAGTGGACGGCACTTACGTGCAGGCCGAATCTGAACTGGCTGCCATCAATATGGTTTTTGGCGCAGCAGGAGCGGGTGCACGGGTGATGACGTCATCTTCCAGCCCGGGGATCAGCTTGAAACAAGAGGGGATTTCCTATATTGCTTCAGCCAAGCTACCTTGTGTTATCGTCAATATCGTTCGTTCAGGGCCAGGACTTGGCGGGATTTTACCTGCACAGTCTGACTACTTTCAAGCGACCAAAGGCGGCGGACACGGCGATTATCGTGTGGTGGTATTTGCGCCGGCATCGGTGCAGGAAGCAGCCGACCTTGTGATGGAATGCTTCGATGTGGCCGATCTATATCGTGTCCCTGTTATGTTGATGGGTGACGGAATGATTGGGCAGATGATGGAGCCTGTAGAGTATAAAGAACCCAAAAAACG
>JBFLKV010000209.1:0-6417 GCA_040883365.1 Eubacteriales bacterium | reverse complement strand
TGATAGATACGCTGGCCATAACCACCTCAATATACTCGTATGTATCCTTTGGCAAAGTGATATTTGTTGTCACTTCACGTTCTTCAGCCAGCATCCATATTTCTACCGGCTCGCTCTCCGCGTCGACGCCACTTCTGCCTTCGTTGCGGATTTGTGCTTTAATCATATAGCTTTTATCATTCTTGGCCTTAGGCACCGGACAGGTCACGGTGTAGGTGCTGCTGCCCTCATATACCAAGGGTTGCCATGCACTTAGGGGCTTATAGCTCTTCCCATTATTAATTGAGTAAACAATCTGGTACATCACATCGTCGTCATCACTGGTCACATCAAGCTGTAAGTTCATCTCAGTATCTGTGTCAATAATATAGTCACTATCAGCATCTGTTAAGGCCATATCCACAGCTTGCGCCGGCAGATTATTCAGCCAAATCACGATGGTCTCGCCCAGCTCTTCGCTGACGTCTCCCCCTCTGGCTTTTCTGCCTACCGCCGTTGCTTCCGCCTTAAACTCATAAGTTCCTTCTTTCCTTGGCCGGAAAAATGCCTGGTTCTCAACCACAGCTTTTGCCGGAACGACGCTCCATCTCTTAGCCCCCTCCAAACGATAGTAGAACTTATATGTTGCATCGCCATTGGCCGACGCGGTCAACGTCAATGTATCGGTTATTTCCGGTAACAGTTTAACACCTGACGCTGCATCGCAAACAAAGCTTGTCATCTCCGTGAGTGGTTCCACAATATACACATCAATTTCTGCAATATCATAAACATCGGTTTTTACATGCCCACTAGTTTTTACCTCTATCTTGATATAATAATGCGTATCCCTCTTAACCGCCGGTAGTGTGATGCTGGTCGGGACATTATTCATTGCGTCCGGCCCGAATTCGTGCCATGCATATCCTGTAACGGGAATATACTTCTTACCATTGGTCGAATAGGATATCTGCAGATCATAGGTGTCGGCACCATTGCCTTGGGCACTGAATACTATCGGTACGGTAACCCCTTCATCATTGATATTTTGGGTGCCAACCACTGAAATAGATGCATTTTCGGCTCCCAGCGTCTCATAATAAAAACCATAGTACCCACCCGAATCCGCCACAACATCCGTCGTCAAACGCGAAACCGTTCGCGCCTCAACTTTTAGTCGATACGAACCTTCTTTCTTTGGCAAAAAGGTAATGCTGTTCTCGGTGCTCCATTTGCCACTGACGTAAGACCATCTGGCGCTGCCCAACATCTGATACGCAAAACGATATTCAGTATTCGCACGCTCGGTTGCTTCCAATAATACGCCGTCACCAATGGTCATCTGCGAGCTGCCATCACCGATGGTTATCAATTCAATTTCGCCTTCAAGCACAGGGTCTGCCGGCTTAAACTCCACTTGCGTCACCGCATAAGCATCCGGATACTTCTCGTTTCTGCCTACTGTCCTTACTTGGACCTTTAAGTAGTAGATAGTGTCTTTCTTCACGTTCTTCAAGAGAGGAACGTCAATTTCGGCTTCGCCACCAATGATAGTCAAGGCTGAGTACGCTTTGCTAAACGGTTTAAATCGTCTGCCGTTCGTTGAGTACAACAGCTGATATTCCACATCGTCCTCGGCGGTGTTTTGCGTGATATCCATGGTTAGTGTGACAGTTTCACCATTAAGATAGTCCTTTTTATTGGACGTTAAATTATATATCGCTTTCACTGGCTCGGTGGTGTTGCAAAAAGTATAGTTTGTATAGTCGTAATCCTTTGCATCCCCGGTTCTGCTTTTTCTTCCAAGGCTCATCGCTTCAACCCTAAAGTAGTACACCCCTTCCTTCTTGGGCATAAACATAACCATGTTCGACTCGCTGAACTTTTTGTTGACATACATCCATCTGGTGGTGCCTTGCATACGATAAGCAAACCGATAAGTCGGGGTTTCTTCGTAGCCCTCTTTATTCTCCGCAGTCGCTGTCAACTCAACACCAAGTTCCGGTATGATCTGATTGGATTGTGTCGTTCCGACACTGTCCAGCGATACGCTCTTCATTGGCATAACCGTATAAGCATTAACGGTTACAACATCTGTTGCGTCCGTGGTGGTTCTACCTACGCTACGCACGCTGACTCGAATATAAAATCTGGTATCCTTCTTCATGGTCGGAAACTCTTGGTCAATAAACATGGTATTCCCGCTGGTCGGCACAAAGGCATGCCACGATTCACCTTTGACTAAAGGTTTATACCTTCTCCCGTTGGTCGAAAATTCGACCAGATATTCCATAGGGTCTCCCCCGGCCCCAATGGCTGTAATCTCCAAGGGAACGGTTTCAGTCGAAACAAACTCTGTTTCATCATCGGTCACAACAACCAAGACGCTTTCTGCCGGCAGAGGAACATCGTTGACCCCATTCGCAAAGCCCCCTTCTGCCGCATACGCCATACCCATCGGCAAAACGCAAATCAGAATAAAAAGGAATCCTATTAAAAATAGTCTCCTATCTCTCAATCCAATATTTCTCATTATTCCATCCTCTCTTTTGAAAACATAATTTCTCATATTTTCCCTCACTATTACATTATATAAAGATTTACTTGTTTTTCAATGATTATGCAACAAATATCCGTATTTATACCGCTTAATTGCACAGATGTAAACAAAGCGAATTGACATAATACGTTTTTACAGCTGTTCACGCTTTCGACATAAAAAAATAGACAAGATTTTAACAACTCATGAATAGGCGGTAAAACCCACCAAATTCACTTGACCCACATGATGGGCGTAAGATATTTTATTATTAAAGGAAGGAGACGACTAATGAATCATCATAACCAAGAAAAAAAACGAGTAATCATTTTTCTATTCTTAAGCTATGCATTCATCGTGCTGCTCATCACGCAGTATCGACCCGGAATGGTCTATTTGCCGCACCTCAGCAGCGTCCGGTTCGATACCAACTTTACTCCTTTTTTAGGTTTCAGAGAGGCGCTTTTGCATATCCGAACCACCGGCCTGCCCGGCGGCGCAGAGGCTTCTATGCGGCAGGTTCTTTTATATATCGTTAGAATCGCCTATGGTTTCTTTGCCAACATCATCATGTTTATCCCGCTTGGCATATTCTTACCCTTGCTTTTTAGAAAGCTGGATCGTTTGGCAAAAGTCACATTGGTGGGGTTTGTGTTCTCTCTAGCCATTGAGCTTAGTCAGCTGGTTGTCATGATGCTGTTCTATGCCAGTCAGCGCGTATTCGATATTGATGATCTAATTGCCAACACACTCGGTGCGGCCATCGGCTATATCATCTATGCGTTTTTCAGCCTTTTGTTTAAGCCGCAAAGGAGGCTGCTCCATGCATAGCATGCGCCCGTGGTGCTTATCTATCCTAAAATATTGACCATTTCGCGTCTATGCCATATAATGATTTTGTATTTATAAATACTTAAAATCATGATTATTTTATAGCGATGAGAACTTCTTTTTAAGCGAAAGTTCCTATGCATAAAATGATCAACTCGGAGGCGTATTATGTTACCAGTCAATCCCATGGATAAGAAATCCGCTCTATTAATCGTAAAAGGTCGGCGCATTGCGATTATCGCCATAATTGCTGTAGTCGTCATTGTTGGTGTTCTCATTGCCGTTTTCTCTTGCTAGTAAAAAAAATCGGTAACTGAACCCATGATTTTCCAAATGCATCACCTCGCTTTGCAAGTACAACTGTTCTTTTAAGTTTTTGCAAAGCTTATTTTATATATGACATCTATTCTTGTTAAAGTGTTGACTTGAAAACTTTTTTTGTGTGTTTCTCCTCTTTTCACTCAAGAAACCCACGAGAATATGTTGACGAATAGCAGGAAATAAATGTATGCTTATAGATAAGAAAACGTTTTTTTAATCAGATGAAATCACGGTTCGGAGTTAAGATGAAAAAAAACCTTTTGGCCTTTTTGGCCGCCTTGATCGTTATAACTTTTGCGATTCCTGCGAATGCTGCTGTTTTTCGCAACGACATCCGCGTACTGATTTCCACAGCCACCTATACGTCAATGAGCATCACCGTGGTCGGTGACTACTACATCAAGGAAGCGCCCGACTTCGACTTAGACTCAGACAATATTTCGATTTGGATTGAAGGCGATCGGCCAGTTATCCGTACCGACAACGACAGTTTTTCGGCCGCCACCATCACGCTAATCAGCCCTGACTACAGCGGAACGAGTGCATACGTTGGTTTCTATAACGCCAACTACGGCTACTGCTCCTATCTTGGCCATATGCAATTCACCTCAAACGAGGGCAGCATCCGCGCCATCAATACCCTGCCAACCGAAAATTACCTCTATGGTGTTGTTCCGCACGAGATGAGCAACCGTTTCCCGCTGGAATCTTTAAAGGCACAAGCCGTATGTGCGCGCAGTTATGCCACAACCAAGTGCTTTGAGAATCGCGACCTTACATTCGATGTTTTGGATACCTTTGATCATCAGGTATATCGGGGTTACACCAGCAGTTATGCACGAGCGGTTTCGGCTGTGGATGCCACAAAAGGACAAGTGCTGACCGACAAGGGCACGATTATACAGGCTTTCTACACCGCTTCCAACGGCGGACAGACCGAGCTGACCGGCAATGTTTGGAATGAAAACTTGCCCTACTATTTGCAAAAAGACGATATCTTCGATCTTGCGAACCCATACAGCCCCGAACAAAAAACGTTTATACCCGCCGAGTTCACCGACGAAACTAAAAAAGCGATGGATAATACTGTGCTTTCTATTTTGCAGACCAACGCAAACTTGCTGGCCAGCGATAGTGTCACCTTGCTTTCGGTTGTCAGTGTTAAAGCAACGGGCCCCATCTATGCCGCACCCAGCCGAAGCTATTCCGGCGCGGATATCACGATGATGGTTTCAAAAAGTGATGGATCAGTTGGACAACTGACAGTATCCCTCAACTTTGATGACCTCATCATTTCGGACGCAAACCCTTCCGGTATCTTTAATACCGAGCTATACCTTAAAATGCGCGGCGTTGAAAAAGTGACTGGGCACGCGCTCGGTTTGGAAAGTGAAGCAGACGGATGGTATCTGACCAATCGGCGATATGGCCATGGCATCGGCCTCAGTCAGCGAGGCGCACAGCAAAGAGCCTTAAGCGGCCTTAGCTATCAGGATATTCTAAGTTTTTATTATGATAATACAAAGCTTATCACCTTTGAGATGGGTAAATCATCTGATGCCATCATGAGTGAAAAATATAAGATAACGGATGATGGTGTCGTTGGTGTTGACCCTGGTGTGGCAACCGATGATTTCATCACATCTTTTTCAACAAATGCTGGAACCCTGAGTATTGTCTCACCTTCCAGCCAAACCAAAACAGACGGGCCCATTGTGACCGGCGATATGGTGCGCTGTGTTAATTCCGATCAAACCGCCATTATCGATTTACCCGTGATCATTTATGGGGACATAAGCGGCGACGGTGCCATCACCAGCCGCGATCTTAACCTGCTGCAATGGCATCTCTTGGGAACACGGCCTCTTACCGGCGCCTATCTATCCGCCGCCGATATCAACAAAGATGGGCGCGTTCAAAGCGATGATTTGCTGGCCCTCATCTGGCACCTGAACGGTAAAAAGCGTATCGATTAAAAAACAATTAAGAGTATGCCTTGCGAATAAAAAAGGAGAACGGTTTTGAAAAGAATAAAAATTCTTGTAGCGCTATCGGCTTTCATCATCGCAACGATCATCCCCGTTGCCGTATTTGCCTCGAGCGTTTCGGTTGAGGCCGATGCAACGCGCTTCTATCTCGGAGAAACGGTGACGGTCACGATAACCGTCAGCGGTGAGGATATGGCTGTTGTACAAGGCACTTATGACTACGACTACAATGTGCTCTCGTATGCGTCCAGCACTGGCGGTGCAGCAGATGGTCAGCTCAATATGGTCTCTATGCAGTCGGGCGGTGCGTCTTCGATGACCGCAGTCATCGAATTTACCGCTATCGGCAACGGTGATATCACAATCGATGTCGCTATTGATGAAATCCTAGATTATGATGGCGATGCGCTTTCTCCTTGCGCAGGTTCGGTGGATATCTCGGTAGTGTCCAGCAATTCTCTTCCGATAGAAGGCAATCAAGAAACGATTCCGCCTTTCGTGCTGGATGGCATCCCGGCCGAAAATGTCTATGGCACCGATGCCGATCTTTTTGTCTGGCGATCGGTCCTCAATCTGACACTCCCTTCCGGGTTTTCGGATACCCAAGTTAGCTATGGTGGCGAATCCGTAGGGGGTGCCATCAGCAATGGAGACAGCGGCACGGTTCTTCTATATCTTTCGGATGTTGCGGGTGAAAAAGCCGCGTTCTATGCGTATGATGAAGAAAGCGGTGCTTTGCATCCATTCATCACAACACGC
>JBFLKV010000208.1:0-4068 GCA_040883365.1 Eubacteriales bacterium | reverse complement strand
GGTTCTTCTATATCTTTCGGATGTTGCGGGTGAAAAAGCCGCGTTCTATGCGTATGATGAAGAAAGCGGTGCTTTGCATCCATTCATCACAACACGCACGGCCGCCCAGACTTTCACTTTTCTGTGGCCGGATGATTCAGTCCTCGCCCCCGAAGGGTATACCGCAACCACAATCGATATGGACGGCGTAGCGGTCCCGGCTTGGGCTTTCGAGGCCGAAGCGTCGGACGGCATTTATCTCGTCTATGGCTTGGATGCGTCGGGTAATAAAACCATCTATCAATACATCCCGCAAGATCAATCCTTGCAAAGATATATTGCTTCTTCATCACCGCAGAAAACCGGCTCAGGCGGCGGCGTTGATTCCAATGTCTTTTTAGCCCTTTGTGCGGTATGCGGCATTTTGTTTATCTCGGTTATCGCTTTGCTTATTCTGCATTTCTCGGAACAAAAAGAAAAACGCCAAATTATCGCGTTTTCTAAAAAGCGTATCAGCGAACTGCAAGAAGAGAAAAACAAACTGCAATAACGCATCGTTTAACCAATAAACAAAAACCCGCGCACTGGATGAACTTCCAGCCTGCGGGTTCTTTTTTTTCTAAACAATTGTCCTAATCTATATCCATCCCAGCGGAATAAATACCAACATCATCACAAGGTTCAACGCAAACAAGCCGCCAATAAATATCCTGCGCGCTTTCGGTTTGGCATCATAGCAGAAAAATGCCGCGAGGAAAAACGGGATATAAACAAGCACCCAAACGGTCAGCATGCCCCACCAAGGATAAACCCACTGGAATATGGGTGAAGCGGCCAGCGGAACTTCGATCAGCGAGATAAGCAGCGCATTAATCACCGCAAAAACGATACGATTATTGATGCCTAGGATCTTCATGTTTTTGTCTTTAGGCAACGCTTTTGAGAGTATCAAGCCCGCCACCGCGAACATCATGCTAATCTCTATACCCACACCGACCAGAATAACAAAAGACGTACCGCCGCTGGCTGTCCAAAGCGCATGACCTGAGAAATGCTGGATCAGCGCATTGACGATCTCAACAAACCAGTGCACCGCATACAGCGCAAGTCCTGCCGCAATCTGGTTCCATTTCTTTTGCTCTATCGCGGTGAGATACACATACAACACAAACGCAAGACAGACGACCAGTATCCAGTTCAGATAATCCAAGGATCTTAAGCGCGAAAGTGTATCCGCTGTAACTTCAGGTTGGTTCAACATAAACGGTTCCTCCTAAAATAATATTCGATTAATTATATCACGTCGTTTGAATGGTTTTAAAGTGATGGCTTCAACAAACCCCTCGCTAAAGCCACACGAATGGATGCGCTCTTTTTTTGGTTAGTTTGAGAATCACTTGATTTCTTTGCCTAGAAATTTTGCAAAATCGCTGTCATAATATCCGGTTGACATAAAGTTTGCGTATATGCGCTGCGTGCCATCTGGATAGACGGCTGAAAATGTTGTAATATCATCCTCAACGGCATTGAGCATCCCGACATATTTTACTGAAATAAATGCCCTGATATAATCTGTCAGCGGCGTAATGCTGCCTATCGCAAGCGCAATAACCAGAACCCCAACCATCATTTTTTCAGTCCATGAAAACCTTGGCTTCTTGGCTTTCTGAGATATCTTAGTCATGTGCTGTTTGATATACGCTATGACCAGTACGACCAAAACAACCAAAGCGGGAATGGATGCCCGCATGGCAAAATCCACTTTCCCAGATAAGCGAAACAGGCCAATGAAGCTAAGCGAAATCACGCTGATCCAAAACATCCTGTTTTTTATATTGTCTTTAAATATGATCAATGCATATACGCCAAATTCTAAAATACAGAACCATAGGTATATGAGAACACTTTTCCCCAGCGACCAGACGTGTTGCCCGATATATATCTGCAGAGGGCTTCCTCCTCCGGTGTCGGATATCGCTCTGCTGGCAGAAAAGAACAGCGCAAAAACCGGAAAAAGTAAAAGAACCGCAACTACGTTTTGAAAGCTAAATAGTTTTCGCCAAAAGTCTGCCCCCTTTTTGTCTTTGTAACTCTTTATCGCATAGGCAATCGCCCCCGCCACCAAAAAAGGCAGTGCACCGATAAACGGAATCGGAGCAAAAACAAAAATCAAAAGACCAATAAACGCATAGTTTCGGATGTTTTTCTCTTGCCAAAGCAAAAGCATCAACGCCCAGGTGGGCGTGGATTGGTTGAACACCCAAAACAGCTGGGTTGTGTTTGCGCTGTACTGATAGAAATAGGACCACCACTCCAAATCGTTCGATCGGTTTTGCTGAACCGTAATAAGGCCCACGATATCCAAGCCGCTAAAAAAGATATAAATAAGCGTTGCGACAACAATCCCTTTGATTGATGCGACTTTAAGCTTGGTGACAAGTAGCAAAAAAGTGAGAAAGACAAGAAGGGATGACCAGCAAAGTAAAAAGAAATTCCCAATCACCCAAGCTTGCCCTGCGCTTGCAAACAAAAGTGATGCCTTCCCAAGGCTTGATGGAATCATCCAATATGAAAAATAATAAACCAGGGCAGTATTCGAGGATTTGTAAGATACCGGCCATGGCCTATTGATAAGATCACGAAACAAAGCATTTCTAAAGTTATGGTCTTCGGTTTGATGAAAAAATCCGCCCTGCCCCGCCAAGAAGCACCACAGCAAAGCCGCAAAGATTAAAAATAAAAAACCGCCTCTGCTGATTTCGAGCGTGTTTTGTTTTTCCTCTATTTTATTATCCTGTTTATAACCTCGGTCAATGATATATAAAGATGCCCCAACCAGCAAAGCCAACGGCAGCGCCAGCGCCAGCTTGACCCACCCAAATAGAAATATGATAATGGGCAAAGACAGCGTAATCAATGTAGTCATCTTTAGTTTGCGTAAATCGATTTGTACCATTTTTCTTCCCATGGCCATCCAAACACTTTTTTACTATCTTATCATATATGGACCGATTTATTAAGTGCCCAAACCTTAGGCTTTTCCCATCCAATGAAGCGCCCCGGTATTTGTATCGCGGTTAGTGATGCCCGAAAGTAAGACAGAAACCGCCATCCATGCAGCCGCCATAACCAAAAACCCTTTCCAACTCTTTTGCTCTTTTAAGATGGTCATCAGATGATAGCCGGGAAATACCTGCATAATCCTTTCCAACAATGCCGTCACTTGCGTATTAAACAGCAACGTGGACATGAGCAGCATCTGCAACACGCCCACCATGGTCTGCGCCACAATCATCTGCATTAAGTTTGAAACCAGTTGGGTCACAATCAGCGCCATACTGTTGACAACAACCAGATAAATCGCCATCAACAACGCACCTTTTAAGACCAGTTGCCAAGCGATACCGCCCAAGACAAAGTAGTAACCGACGCACATCAAAAGATAAAAGAGCAAACATACCACCACATTGGCCAGTTGCGATGCCGTTGATATGGTAATCACTTGGGACCGATGGGCTTTTATGCGCTCCTTCATGGGCAAGGTGGTAACCGAAAGCGCCCACTCGGACGAAAAGGCCACAGTAAAATATGCAAACAGTGCAAAGATAAATATCGCGTAATCAAACGGTGATAGTTCGACCGTATTTTGTTTATCGGGTACAGCGCTTGTCACCTCTGTCTTTTCCAGCGCAATAATATCCTCATAAGGATATTCTTCCTGAACTCTCTCAATCAGCTCACGCACGGTTAGAACTTCTTCTTGCGGCAATTGTACCAGTTTTTCTGTCAAGGTTGCTGTGGTCACTTGCTCCAGCCATATATCCACCACCGCGGCAGATATCGTTTCGCTCAGCGGCCCAGCCCCGGTTACCGAAAGCGGTGCAATCATCCGAACAAGATCATAGAACTCGCCCTCCGAAAGCTTCTGGGTAAAATCCGGCGCTAGGATAAACGCCCCGTCATATACCCCCACCGATACTTTTCGCTCAGCGTCGGTTTCATCGGTGATTTCCAGCCAAACAAGCGGATCATCCGCCAGCTCATCAATCAGTCGTTGCGCCAACACGCCACCATCATTGTCCACAATCG
>JBFLKV010000032.1:0-3309 GCA_040883365.1 Eubacteriales bacterium | reverse complement strand
ATTAAACGCAGTTTTAACACCGCCAAAAGTGCCCAGCCATTTGCCGACCGTGTTTTTGTCTTTGATCAGCGACATCCCGATGGACTTTTCCAAAGGCATAAATAGATGCATACCCATGGAGTTGACAAAGAGAAAAATTGTCATAACGGTGAACATGGGGGTTAAGAAACCCAGAGCCATGATGCCGATAAACGAAAGCGTTTGTGCGATGATGGACACCCTAATATCACCAAGGAAAGATAGTGCGGCGATAACCAGCAGGCTTAATATGCCCGGCAACTCACGCGGGAACTCAATCAGCCCGCGCTGGTAGGAGGTGACGTCATAAGCTTCCTTAAAATAGTTGGAAAAAACGATATTGGACAGCCCAAGTGCCAAACTGACAAAAGCCAGCGCAAAGATGAAGATGATGATATTTTTGTTGTCTGTTTTGAAGAATTTTCTTAGCATGCGTATTCCTTTATTTAAACTTAAAATTTATATTTGTTTGTTGAATGATATCAGCGGATATTATATCATAGAAAAGTATGTAATATAAAAAGTTTTGCCTATAACAATGAAATATATGTATAATAATAAGATAGATAAAAATAGATAAAGGTGGGGAAATTATGCCTACAAAAAAAACGGGGTCTAAACCAAGCACCAAAAGAAAAACAACGACGCGAAAAAAGCCAACCAAAAAACAGACGCATCCGCTGATGAAAGAGTTTAAAGGTGTTATTCTCATCGCTGTGGCTATTGCACTGGCTATTGCGGTCTACTCGGACGGCATTGGCATGGTCGGGGCGTTTATTAAAAACCTTGTACTGGGGCTTTCCGGCGTGTTTGCGTTTGCGCTGGCACCGCTTCTTTTTATCATCGGTGTATTTATGATTGCTGATTTTAAGTCGAACACGTTTGCCAATCCATCCACATTCTATATCATCGGATATGCTTCGTTGGTGTCGTTGATTCATACGATATCGTTCGATTCTTTAAATACTGCGGCAAAGTTTCCGGCTTTTGTCGAACAGTCCTATATCGCAGGAGCCAAGTTCCACTTTGGCGGTGGCGCTTTGGGGGCACTGATTAGTCATCCAGTGAACTTTCTTATGGGAAAAACAGGATGCTATCTGATCTTTATTCTGGGATTAATCCTGTCCTTGATGGTGATTACGAATTTCTCGATTAAAGCGATGGTGAAGAACCTGAAAGCGGCAGGGGCTACTGCGAAAAAGAATATGCAGGAAAGACGCGCGAGCCGACCCGAGCCACCCCAGCGCGAAGTGAGACCTCAGCGTAGGGAAACAAGGCCGACCGAACCGCGAGCGGCAAGGCCCAAAAAGAAAAAAGAGATGTTTGTTTTTGAAGCAAGCGAAGGACCTGTGAAGCAGGACGGTGAGCTGGACGAGATTGACCGTATATCGACGCGCGTAAAAAAAGGCAAGCGACCGGTGGTGGTTCCTAATCAGATCGAGGACGATACCATCGTTGATCGTGACGTACCGAAGAAGAATATTAAGATTACCGATATGTACGATGCAGAGGAAGCAGCTGATGCTGGGCTGGCTAACGAAACCGAGCAGGCTTTAGACGACGCTTTGGATGAAGCCGAGCCGTATGTGAAGCCGCCTTATGCATTGCTTAAAGCCCCACCTTCCAAACGCGGAAGAACAGGGGGAGAAGCAAAACTGCGCGAACAGGCGCAAGTGCTGGAAGAGACACTGCGATCGTTTAATCTGGATGCCAATGTGGTCAACATCTGCCGTGGGCCGGTGGTGACGCGTTTTGAGGTGGTACCCGCACCGGGTGTGCGTGTATCCCGCATTGTCAGCTTGGCCGATGACATAGCGCTGAATTTGGCGGCGCAAAGCATCCGCATCGAGGCACCGATTCCGGGTCGGGCGGCGATTGGCATTGAAGTGCCGAACGACGAACTCTCGACCGTCTATTTAAAAGAACTGATTGACTCCACCGAGTTTAGAAATACGCAAGGGTATTTGACTTTTGGCTTGGGTAAAGATATCAGTGGCAAAAAGATTTTTGCCGATATCGCCAAAATGCCGCATCTATTGGTGGCTGGCGCAACTGGCGCGGGTAAATCGGTCTGTATTAACAGCCTTATTATGAGCGTGCTCTATAACGCCGCACCCGAGGATGTACGCATGATTTTGATTGACCCGAAGGTGGTAGAACTTTCGGTGTTCAACAATATCCCACATCTTTTGGTGCCGGTGGTGACCGACCCGAAAAAAGCGGCCAGTGCCGTAACGTGGGCGGTGGTGGAAATGCAACGTCGCTATCAAGTTTTGGCGGCGGACGGCAGCCGGAATATCGACGAGTACAACGACAAAGCATTCGCTGAGGGCGAGAAAAAAATGCCCAAGATTATTGTGGTCATCGACGAGTTGGCCGACTTGATGAAGGTATCGGCCAGAGAGCTGGAGGACGCCATCTATCGTATCGCACAGCTGGGTCGTGCGTGTGGCATCCATCTGATTTTGGCTACACAGCGTCCATCGGTGGATGTTATCACCGGAACGATTAAAGCAAATATCCCGTCACGTATCGCGTTTGCGGTTTCCTCGCACACCGATTCGCGTACGATTATCGATATGGGCGGCGCGGAGAAGCTGCTGGGTAAAGGCGATATGCTATTCTACCCAACCGGCAAAGATCAGCCGGTACGTGTGCAAGGGTGCTTTGTCACCAATGCAGAAGTGAGAGCGGTTGCCGAATTCTTAAAGTCAGAAAAATCGAGCCACTATGACAAAAATGCGGTGGAGGACATCAAGAACGGCAGTGTGGGGGACTCTTCTGTCGGCGGCGGAAAAAGCGATGATACGGATGAACTTTTGCCAAAAGCGGTTGAAATTGTTTTAGAACATGAGCAAGCTTCAATCTCGATGTTGCAAAGACGTTTACGCGTGGGGTATGCGCGCGCGGCACGTTTGATTGACGAGATGGAAGTGCGGGGCATCGTCTCGCGTTCGGAAGGCCCCAAACCTCGGCAGGTCTTAATCGGCTGGGAGCAGTATAATGATATGTTTAAAGGAAATTAAAGAAAATAGATAATCAAAATAGAGAAGACAAAAAACCAACCATCGGCGTTATCTCGCTGGGTTGTGCAAAAAATACGGTGGATACCGAGATGATGATGGGTATCCTATCGCGTGCAGGTTATAGCTTCACGAACGACTCCGATGAAGCTGATGTGATGATCGTCAACACCTGTGGGTTTATCAATGATGCCAAGAAGGAATCGATCGATACCATCTTTGAAACGGCTCAGCTGAAGAAAAGCGCGGGGCTTAAGGGCATTATCGT
>JBFLKV010000207.1:0-5922 GCA_040883365.1 Eubacteriales bacterium | reverse complement strand
CATCCGCATACGTGCCGTGTCGGTGACATCCGCGATTTTTACCGCCTCAAGATTCTCCGCCTCAGCCAGCTTCAGTACCGTTTCCAAATCGCTTTTTTCAATCACCACCGCCATACGCTCCTGAGATTCGCTGATGCATAGCTCGGTTCCGTTAAGCCCCTCATATTTTTTAGGTACTGCATCCAAGTCAATATCCAAGCCATCGGTCAATTCGCCCACGGCCACGCACACGCCGCCCGCGCCAAAGTCGTTACAGCGTTTGATGCGTTGCGAAAACTCAGGGTTGCGAAATAGCCTTTGCAGTTTTCTTTCGGTCAAGGGATTTCCCTTTTGCACCTCAGCACCGCATTCGGTGATGGATGTGTCGTCATGACTCTTGGATGAGCCGGTGGCCCCACCGATGCCGTCGCGTCCGGTTCTGCCGCCCAGCATCAGCACAATGTCATCTCTTTCGGGGCACTCACGTATCACGTTTTCGGCCGGTGCCGCGGCGATGACCGCGCCAATCTCCATGCGCTTCGCCTTATACCCCGGATGAAAGATTTCATCAACCAATCCGGTCGCCAGACCAATCTGGTTTCCATATGAGGAATAGCCATGCGCCGCTTCGGTGGAAATTTTCTTTTGCGGTAATTTATTTTCCATAGTCGCCGAAATAGGTTCGGTTATATCCCCAGCCCCGGTAACGCGCATCGCTTGATAGACATACGTTCTGCCCGAAAGCGGATCACGGATAGCGCCGCCAAGACAAGTGGCCGCACCACCAAAGGGTTCAATCTCGGTCGGGTGATTATGAGTTTCGTTTTTGAACATGATGATATACGGCTTCTTTTTTCCGTTTACTGTGATGTCTTTTTTAATCGAGCATGCGTTGATTTCTTCAGATTCGTCCAGTCCAGCGAGTAGCCCTTGCTTCTTGGCAAACTTGGTGTATATCGTTGCCATATCCATCAAGCAAATGTCTTTTGCTTTTCTTCCTTTATATACGGTTTCACGTGCGTCTAAATAGTCGCCATAAACCTGTTTAACCTTCGCATTGGCCGCATCATCCCCAAATGATATCTCATCCAGTTGGGTCAAAAACGTGGTGTGCCGGCAATGATCTGACCAGTAAGTATCAATCACTCTCAGCTCAGCGATATATGGGTCTCTGCCTTCTTCTTTAAAATAGCCTTGCGTAAATTTAAGGTCCTCAAATTTCATCGCAAACCCAAAGTCGGCGATCATTTGTTTTAATTCTACATCATTTAGGTCGGTGAATCCCTTGACCAGCGCCACCGGATCGGGCGCATGGACATCCATCGCCAGATGATCGCGGGGCGCGTTGCTTGCCAACCGAGTGTCCACCGGATTGATGATATAGTCCTGAATCGCTTTGACCTCAGCGTCGGTTAAGTCGCCTGACAAAGCATAGACCGTCGCTGTCGCGATATTCGGCCGCGTCTTCATGGTCAAAAGCTGAATGCACTGTGCAGCACTGTCTGCGCGCTGGTCATATTGCCCGGGCAGATATTCCACGGCAAAGCAAGTCCCCGTCTCTTCATGGTTCTCCAAAAAGACCTCATCCACCATGGGCTCGGAGAAAATACTCTTGACCGCCTTTTCAAAATCGGCCGCGTCCATGCCTTCTACGTCATAGCGAATCAGCACCGATAAGTCCTCAAGCGACGAGATATTCAACGTCTCTTTTAGGTCGTGCAAAAGGTTTTTGGCCGCAATATCAAAGCCTTTTTTCTTCTTAACAAAAATACGTTTAACCGCCATATCTGCTCCTTATATTAAACATTTTAAATCATATTCACAACAAGAACAATCGCCGGCATGGAGATGAACGAAAGCACCATCGTCCATGCAAATGCCTTGGTCGCAAAATCGGCATCGGCACCATAATACTCAGATAATATCACCGATTGCAACATCACCGGCAGGGTCATCTGCACCACAAATACATCTCGCCCAAGCCCACTGAGTCCAAAAACAATCCCAAAAACCAGCATGATGCCAGGTGCAATCAGTAAACGTCCCAGCAGAACCTTAACGACATCCCACTCAAACTTAAGCGCAGGCAATCCCAAATCAGCCAGCATGATGCCCGTAAAAATCAAGGACAACGGCGAAGTCAGCCCGGATAGATATTCAACAGTGCTCATCAAAAAAGAAGGTAGCTGCACGTTGAGCATCATAAGTGCAAACCCGACAAAAAGCGAAATCAGCGGAACGCTGAACACGCGAGAAAGGGTGTCTTTCAGCGTTATTTTCTCAGCAACCCCGGTCCGCAATGCAGCATCCTTACGAATACCAAAATAGCCAAACGTCCAAAACATGGTGGTGTTGACCATAAAATAAAGAACGGCATAGATCATGCCATCTTCGCCAAACACGGCCATCGCCAGCGGAAAACCGATAAATACCGAATTTGAAAAAGCAAAAAGAGCCGAGAATAGCCCTCGTCTCTCCTTTTTTACCTTCAACAATCTGGCCGCCGCG
Source organism: Eubacteriales bacterium (assembly GCA_040883365.1). Classification (GTDB taxonomy): domain Bacteria; phylum Bacillota; class Clostridia; order Christensenellales; family CALMFG01; genus CALMFG01. The sequence goes on along the minus strand of JBFLKV010000207.1, from coordinate 3,435 downwards.
ACGGACAAAAGGTAGATGACGACAGAAGCCGCCAGTACCGCCAAAATATTATTCCGCGCCTCGAAGATATCTGCACGCGTAAACCGCGTTAAAAAACTATGGATGACACTAGCCGGAACAGCGATGTTGACCACAATTTTAATCAACACAGTGGCATCCTGCCGTGTCGCCCATTTTTTATAGTGTATGAAAAGCCCTGCCCCAATCATTAAAAAGACAGTGCCGACGGCACCCATCGCAGATAGTATCACGTATCACCTCTAAAACCTGATCTAATTAAATTCGTTATATATCGCAATCATCGCAGCATCAAACTCGTCGTTTTCCACCCCGATGATGATATTAATCTCACTGCTGCCCTGGTCAATCATACGCACATTGACTTTGGCTTTGGAAAGCGCATTGAAGATTTTCGCCGCTGTGCCGACTTGATGGCGCATGCCGCGACCCACCACAGCAATCAGCGCCATGTTGGAAAACTCTTCAATAACGTCCGGCTTGCACACTCGGTAGATATCGTCTTTGACCTTCTTAAGCTTCCCATCGATGCACTCGTCCGCAATTACTAAAGACAGTGTATCGATGCCGGAAGGCATATGTTCAAAGCTGACTTGGTTTTCTTCCAGTGCTTCCAGCACCTTTCGACCAAAACCAACTTCCGCATTCATTCGGTTCTTTTCAATCGCAATGACTGTAAAATTACGCTTACCCGCAATACCCGTAATGACGCTGTCTTTATCATCTCCCACCTTGGAGACAATCATCGTGCCCGGGTGTTCGGGGTCATTGGTGTTTTTGATATTGATCGGTATATGCACTTCCGAAACCGGGAAGACCGCATCCTCGTGCAAAACAGAAGCACCCATATACGAAAGCTCACGCAATTCGCGATAGGTAATACGCTCAATCGTTTTGGGAGATTTTACGATTCTCGGATCCGCCATCATAAATCCCGACACGTCCGTCCAGTTTTCATACACGGTGGCCGAAACCGCACGCGCCACGATGGCCCCCGTAATATCCGATCCGCCACGCGAAAAAGTCTTGACTTCTCCGTCATGCGCCGAACCATAGAATCCCGGAATCACCGCACGCTCACAGTGCTTAAGTCTGCCTGACATCATGGATTCGGTTTTGCCCAAGTCCAAATGCCCATGTGCATCAAAGAAAATCACATCCGCGGCATCAACAAACTCAAAGTTTAGATACGCAGCCAAAAGCAACCCGTTAAGGTACTCGCCTCGAGAGGCTGTATAATCCAACGAAGCGCCATTTATAATATCATTTTCCACAATATTCAGATGCTTTTCGATATCAAAGTCGATACCCAATTCGTTCCGCATCCCTACAAACCGTTCGCGTATTTCGGCAAACGTTTTATCCGTCTTTTCTCCGTCCAGCACCTGTTTCTTTACAGCATAAAGCAAATCGGTCACCTTGCTGTCAGCGCTGTTGCGCTTGCCTGGTGCTGATGGCACAATATATCTTCGGCGCTCGTCCATATCGGTGATTGCTTTTACTTTTTTTAGTTGCTCAGCGCTAGCCAGCGATGATCCGCCAAACTTCGCTACGATAAAATCATTATTTCCCATCTGTCAATCCTTATTCCTCATTTGATGTATATCTACTGTCTGAATCGCTGGCGCGTTTGACCACCAGCGTACCTCGTCTGCGTTTTGCTTTGGGTTTGCCTTCCGGCATATCCACCTGTTTACGATGCCCGATGATCTCGGATGTGCCTTTTCGTATGATCACTCTTTCAGGCAATTTCTCTGCCTCATTTTTCTTCACTTCGCTGACCACTTCGTCCAGTGCCCCAGCAATACCCTTGCGTTGCTGGTTACTAAAAGCACCCTCTGCGTCATCCGCATCCACAGCATCGCTGCCTGTTCGCTCTTTCAGCAAATCAGCCAGTTCTTCCTGTTCGGCTCTTTTCTGCGCTTCTCGCTCCATGCGCTTGATGGCCTTTTGCTTTTCGCGTTCCAGCTGTAGTTTCAGGCGAGTTTCTTCGCGCACCTTATACCGCTCCAGCTTGATTCGCTCTTCTTCCAGCCGTATGCGTGCCTTTTCCAGTGCATAAACCGAAATATCGACTGAATCATCTTCCGTCACACCTTCCAGTGCTTCCGCAATTTCTTTGGGCAATGCTTTCGACTTTAACGACTCTGTCTCATCGGATGATTCTGCCTTCGCTTCCGCTTCCTCTGAGCCTTCAAAATCCATACCCGCCGCCGCGATCATCGCTTCTGTGCGTTCCAAACGCTTTTGAATACGCATCTCTTTTCGTGTCAACGGCTGCGCTTCTTGGGTCTGCTCTACTGTCTCTTCTGAAACCGGCTCTTGTGTAGCTGGCTTTTCTTTTGTATTTGCCGCAGAACTTTTCGGTTTCGGCTTATCTTCGGTCTCTTGCTCATCCGCTTCAAGCCCAACTTCTGCCATCAACGCTTCATATTTTTCGCGACGTTTCTGTGCGCGTAATTCTCTTTTGCTTAAAACCGGCGTTTCGGTCGGTTCTACATCCTGCTCTGGTTCCTCAGCCATTGCTTGCTTTTCATCAGAACGCTCGTTTTCGATTTCGGCCAACAGCGCTTCATATTCCTGCTGACGTTTTAGTGCCCGCTGCTCACGCTTGGAAAGCGGCCGGTCCTGCGGCGCTTCGGCCTCAGCTTGGCTCTCTTCTGGTTCAGGTTCTTTCGCCTTTGTTTGCAACATCTTTTGTGTTTCTTCGGCCACGCGCTTGTCGCGCCATGTCAACATACGCGTTTCTTCCTTGCCTTTTTCAGCCGCGCTGTCTGCCTTTGTGTTTTCCTTCTGGACGCCATCTATCTCACCGAGTAATTTTTCATACTCCTGCTGGCGTTTTAGCAAACGCTTTTCTCGGCGAGTCAAGGCCAGTTCGCCGACTTCTTCCACCACATCCTCGTCAACAGTGCTCAATATCTCTTCCGCACTGCCCGTGACCTCTCCAATCATCTTCTCAATACGCTGCTGTTTTTTTAGCAACTTCAGCTCTTTGCGTGAAAGATAATCCTCAGGTCTGGGCTCGGGTGGCTCCGCATCCAAAAATTCGTTGGTGCCAAGTTCTGGCTCATCGTCCTCGTCTGGGTTAGCAAAAGCAAGCGAGATAATATCCTCGTTGTTCCCTTGGTCCAGCCAAGACTCTTTTTCTTTTTTCACGGGTGTGGCCAGCGTCTCTTCCAGTTCACTCGCCACAAACATCTCGTGGTTTTCGTCCACTTCCATCACTTCATCCAACAATCGGGACTCCAGATAGTAGCGTTTCTCGTTCGCTTCACCCAGCGAAAAGCACTTCTTGGGTAAAACGCCATATTTCAAAAGCGCATCAATAAAACTTTCTTTTTGTAATGACGGCAAAACAAAGCCGGTCGTGTCGTTTTGCTCACACAGCCTAGCCAGCTCATCTTCGCCATGAAT
>JBFLKV010000206.1:0-3239 GCA_040883365.1 Eubacteriales bacterium | reverse complement strand
GCATGCGAAAAATTGGCGGAAGAATTGAACGTGAAAAACCTTGTGTTCTCGGGCAAAAAGCCCTTTTCCGAGATGCCTGCACTCTATGCATCAGCCGATGCACTGGTGCTGACGCTCGCGGCCAACGACCTGATTGCACACACGCTGCCTAACAAACTGTTGGGCTATATGGCGGCAGGTAAACCGATTATAGCCTGTGCAGACAAAGAAGCCGCCCGTGTGGTAGACGAAGCAAAATGCGGCTTTACGGCGCCCGCTGAAGACGATGAGGCCTTGGCGGAATCGATCCGAGAATTTATTGCCACATCGGATAAAGCAACACTCGGCAAAAACGCCCGCAAATACTACGAAAATCACTTTACAACTGATATATTTTTAAAAACACTAAAAAGCCTGATGGCTGAATAGTAAATTGGAGGAAACACATGTTTAACGGAAAAACCCTGCTGATTACAGGCGGAACTGGCTCTTTTGGCAATGCTGTTCTGGATCGGTTCTTAAACACAGCGGTCAAGGAGATTCGCATCTTCTCGCGTGACGAAAAAAAGCAGCACGATATGCGAAAAGCATATAGCAATGACAAAATCAAATTCTATATCGGCGATGTTCGAGATCGACAGAGCATACAAGACGCGATGTATGGTGTGGATTATGTATTCCATGCCGCCGCGCTAAAGCAGGTGCCTTCCTGCGAGTTCTTCCCGGTTGAGGCGGTCAAGACCAACGTGCTTGGCACCGAAAACGTGTTGAATGCCGCGATTGCCAATAGCGTAAAAAAAGTCATCTGTCTATCCACCGACAAAGCCGCCTACCCCATCAATGCCATGGGCATCTCCAAAGCGATGATGGAAAAGGTGTTTGTCGCCAAGTCCAAAACCGTAGACCCGAAGAAGATGGTCATCTGTGGCACAAGATACGGTAACGTCATGGCCTCACGTGGTTCGGTGATTCCGCTGTTTATTGACCAGATTAAAAATGGTAAACCCATCACGATCACCAATCCCAGCATGACACGCTTTTTAATGAGTTTGGAAGAAGCAGTTGAACTGGTCATTTTCGCGTTTGAAAATGCCGAATGCGGTGATATCATGGTGCAAAAAGCACCGGCTTGTACCATCGGTGTTCTGGCCGAAGCCATTATCGACCTCTTTGGTTCCAAATTTAGTTCCAAAAGCGAAATCAAAGTGATTGGCACACGCCACGGCGAAAAGCAGTATGAGACCCTGCTGACCCGCGAAGAGCATCTTGTCGCCGACGATATGGGCGATTTCTTCCGTATCCCGTCCGACAAACGCGATTTAAACTATGATAAATACTTTGACCAGGGTGAAACCAGCATGGATTCGGTGGATGATTATAACTCACAAAACACCGATCTTTTAAGCGTAGACGAAGTCAAAGAAATTCTTTTAAAGCTGGATTATATCCAGCAGGAGTTGAAAAACTGGGGAGAATAATGAAAGTATTAATTACAGGCGCAAACGGATTTGTCGGCAAGAATTTGGTCTGGGAGCTGAAAAATCAAGGTTTTTCAGAAGAAGACCTGCTTTGCTATGATATCGACACCGACCCTGCGCTATTGGATGAATATACAAGAATCTGTAAGTTCGTTTTTCATTTGGCGGGTGTGAATCGTCCCAAAGACAATTCCGAGTTTATGGCGGGCAATTTTGGCTTTACCACCACCCTATTAAACGCCTTGATAAAAAACGAAAATAAAGCACCTGTTCTGATCACTTCTTCCATCCATGCGGCTGGCGAAACCCCCTACGGGCTTTCCAAACGCGCGGGTGAAGACGCCATCTTCGAATATGGTGAAAAACAGGGTGTTAAGGTGTTGGTGTATCGTTTGCAAAATCTTTTTGGCAAATGGTGCCGACCCAACTATAACTCTGCGGTGGCGACTTTCTGCTATAATATCGCGCATGGCTTGGATATTACGATTAATGATCGTGCAACTGTTGTGCCGCTTGTGTACATCGATGATCTTTTGGATGAATTTACACGTGCTTTAGCCGGCAAGGAAACCATACAAGGCAGGTTTTGCGTGGTAGAAACCTACTACGAAGAATCTTTAGGCGATATCACCGACTTGCTCTATGGCTTTAAAGCCTCGCGCCAGACGCTGGATGTACCCAATGTGGGCGATGCTTTTGCCAAGAAGCTTTACAGCACCTACCTTAGCTACTTAGAGCCGGATGACTTCACCTATCCGCTGAACACGCACCAAGACCCCCGCGGCTTTTTTGCCGAAGCGTTTAAGTCTTCTGCCAGCGGTCAGGTTTCGGTTAATGTCTCCATGCCCGGCATCACCAAGGGCAACCATTGGCACCACACAAAAATCGAGAAGTTTTTGGTGGTGAGCGGCGAAGGTCTGATTCGCTTTAGAAAAATAGACAGCGATGAAATCACTGAGTGCAAGGTTTCGGGTGACATGCTGCAAGTCGTGGATGTGCCCCCGGGCTACACCCATAGCATCGTCAATACCGGAACGGATAATATGATTACCATCATCTGGGCCAGCGAACTTTTTGATCCAGATCATCCCGATACATACCCTTTGGAGGTTTAGCTTTGAAAAAACTGAAACTGATGACCATCATTGGTACGCGACCTGAAATTATTCGTTTGGTCGCCACCATTAAAAAAAGCGATGAATACTTTGACCATGTGTTGGTTCATACCGGACAAAACTGGGATTATTCACTGAACCAAGTTTTCTTTGAGGATCTTGGTCTTCGTGAGCCCGATTACTATCTGGACGCCGTTGGAAAAACACTGGGCGAAACCATGGGCAATATTATCGCCAAATCATACGACGTGATAACCGATGTGAAGCCCGATGCGCTTCTGGTTTTGGGTGATACCAACTCTGCGCTGTGTGCCATATCTGCCAAGCGTTTGAAGGTACCGATTTTTCATATGGAAGCCGGAAACCGCTGTTTTGACCAAAACGTGCCCGAGGAAATCAACCGCAAAATCGTTGACCATATTTCGGACATCAATCTTCCCTACACCGAACACTCCAGACGTTATCTCTTAAGTGAAGGGTTTAGAAAAGAACATATCTTTGTCACCGGCTCGCCGATGCAGGAAGTCTTAACCGACCATATGGACAAAATCGATGCATCGGATGTTTTATCCAAACTGAAGCTTAAAAAAGGCAAGTATATCTTAGTTTCTGCGCACCGTGAGGAGAACATCGACCATGAGGATAATTTCCTTTCGCTGATGAATGG
>JBFLKV010000205.1:0-2606 GCA_040883365.1 Eubacteriales bacterium | reverse complement strand
TTTTAATCGTTGTACGCCCCATCCTAGCACACGAAAATGCCGAGTTCAACCCCTGTAAAATTTAATAATTGTAAAGCCCATCTCATGCTCATAAATTGTCTTTAGATTATGAAAAGAAAAGATTATCTTTACATAACAATTATTGTTATGTTATATTTATTGTAACTTAAGGAGCGAGAAAAATGAAGAAAAAAACGATTGTGCTATCAAGCGAAGCCGAGCTTCGCATATTTATGGAACCGTTGCGCCAACGCATCTTGCGCACGATGGATATCGCGGGCACACCGATGACCGCCAAAAAGCTAGCGGATACTTTAAAAATCACACCGTCCTCGGCCAAACATCACCTGTTAAAGCTCGAGCAAATCGGTCTTGTCGAAAAAGACCACACCGAGCAAATTCACGGTATCACGGCCGTCTTTTATGCGCTGACGCCCGTATCTGTCAGCATCGGATTGTATCAAGAGGATTTCCCAGTCGAACGCGGCGCGGTGATACAAAACCTTTTGGCCAGTATATATGGAAGCTTTCTGGAAAAGATGCCAAAAAAACACCCAGATCCTGATACGCAGCCCTTCTGGGGAGATCTTATGACTGGGGTTTTGCATCTTACTCAATCGCAGGCCGAAGAGCTCAATCGCACTATCCAAACCTTTATTGCAGAAAACGATCAGAAAAAACCCGAAACGCATGCGTTTGAGTTCGCACTCATTCTATATAACACGGAAAAAACCGATGAAGCTCAAGTATAAAATCCTGCTCTTTCTCACCAGTTTCTCTTTGGGCTTGATTTTGCCTGTACAGAGTTTGCTTTTAATGGCTCATGGTTGTACGCTGCAAACACTGGGGCTTGCCTTGGGTGCCTATGCCGTGGCTGTTATCGCCGCCGAAGTCCCCACCGGCGTTTTTGCCGATCTATACGGCCGAAAAGCCGCGTTTTTAACGGCCATATTGCTGAGCGCCGCTTCCGGGGTCGTTCTTCTTGTTTCTTCATCCTTCCCCGCGGCCATGGCCGCCCTGATGCTGATGGGGTTGGGCGTTGCCTTTGCTTCGGGCAGCGCGGATGCACTAATCATCGAAAAAGTACAAGCACAAACTAAATCGAAAAGCTTACACCAAACCGTCAGCACCTTGCGTATATTAGAGGCTGCCGGGTTGATGGTCGGCGCGATTTGCGGTGGATTTTTGCCTAAAACCTCCGGCTATTCTCTTCATATTGGCTTAAGGCTTGCGCTCACTGCCATTGTGTTCTTGCTTGCGCTATTCGTGCTCTCCGAGCCTAAAAAAACCACACAGCACGCCCCGTCCGTCAAATCGCACCTCATAGCGATGCGACAAATCCTGCAAACCAAAAACGGGATTAAGACCATCCTCTTCTGTATCGCCGCGTTTGGTTTCATGCAGTTTATGTTGGAGACCTATTGGCAGCCGCAGTTGACCGATTTGGCTGACGCAGGTGCCCAAGCCTTGCTTGGCGTCTTAAGCGCCGCAAGTTTTGGTATGACCGCTGTCGGCAGTTTTGTGGTGAGCCGTATCCAATCAAAAAAAACGGCGGTTTATTGGGCGGGTTATCTCCTGCTCGCCCTTATCATGTCCGCCTTTGTGATATTGCTTTCCTGCCAAACAACCCCTGGCGGTTTTGCCGTTGTCTATCTCGCCATATATTTAGCGCTCGGTATGGTGACCGTTTTTGAACAAACCCTAATCCATTCTAAAATCTCAGATAGTGTTCGCGCCTCCATGCTCAGCCTCACCTCCTTCACCGCACGTGGCGGCGGCGTGATCAGCAGTCTTGTCGGTGCCTCACTGATTGTGAGAATAGACATCGCATCGCTTTGGCGAATCGGTGCTTATATCGCCATCTTCTGCTTTGCCCTATCCGCTGTTTTTCACCGCTATTCAAAACACCAGCACGCCTTACAACAGCAGTAAATATGAGCTGGGACGCGCCCGCACATAATTTCACACAAAAATTCCACAAAAAAAGTAAAAAAATGGGGTATAATATACACATTATAGATATTAGGAGAAACTAATGACCGTTTATTGTGCTTTCTTGCGTGGGATTAACGTGGGCGGCAACAAGATGGATATGAAAGAATTGACCCAAGTCTTTAAGGCTATGGGCTTTTTGGATGCGGTGACGGTGTTCGGCACCGGCAATGTAGTCTTCAGCGCCAAATCCGACCCCAAAGCTTTAAAGCTATTAATCGAAAGCCGACTATCTGCCCATTTTTCCTATGACGCACATATCTTTCTTCGCAACTCATTCCAGCTTAAAGAAGTACTCGATCGCGCAGCCCTATACCCGGTACCAGAGGACTATCACCAGTATTTTTTGCTATGTGATGACTTAAATGCCATCGTCGCACTGAACCAATATTTTAAATCCGCTCAACATGCCGAACATGAAAGCCTTGTCACCTTGGACAATGGGCTGCTTTGGCAAGTCCCACAAGGCCAAACACTGCGTTCGGATTTTGGTAAAGAAGCCTTGGGTAGAAAATATACCACGTCGCTGACCAGCCGAAATATTCACACCCTAGAAAAGGCCTATAGCCTGATGAAAACCGAAAAATAGCGCGTCGATAATCTGTCTTGAATTG
>JBFLKV010000031.1:0-7798 GCA_040883365.1 Eubacteriales bacterium | reverse complement strand
TTTAATATAACCTCGTTCAAAAGAGTTTGCTTCATCTATATCGAAAAATATTATATAGTAAAAACGTGGAGAATGCAAAAGTGTACCTTTATGTTTTTAAAAAATTAATATATTATCGGCGCAGTATAATGTATAATTTAGTGTAATGAATAAACAGCAGAAAAAGAAGTTTCGTCCAGCTAAATATTTCATTTTTGGAGCACGCATTTCGTTGTTGCTTTTGGTGGTGACATTTTTGCTAACCGCCTGTACGTCCACATCTGAGGAAATGGTTTTATTTCGCCGGAAAATCACGCGAGTGGATTTGCCCAATCAGCAATTGGATGTATATAGCATGGATACAACCATCGCGCAGCTGATCTCTAACGAAGAGCGGACGAACGTTTATAATTTTTCTGATACCACGCGTATCGCGTATGAAACGACCTTCCTAACCGTGCCGGCCACGCTAGTCTACTCGTTTGCGGCGGGCGGATCTTTGAATAAAATTGAGTATTTATTCGATTTTTCCAACGATTCAGTGGCAGATGACGTCGAAAGCATCTATAATGAATGTGTTAAGTTTTTTGGATACCCGAACGAAGGCTATACGCAAGGTATTTACGAATATTTGCATGAAAGCCCAAGAGCGGTTTGGGCAAAGAATAATGTCGAGATATCGCTAAGCTACTCGCTGGACGAAAATCTTGAGGCACACGCGATTCTCAGCTATTATAAGTCGGGTGTGAGCGGAACATCTGTGGCCGTTTTTAAATTGCCGTTCTGTGATAATGCGTTGGGTGACGGCATCTTAAGCGTTGTTTCCAGCGAAACCAAAAATAACAGTGAGACAACGGCGAGCATTGTGGAATATGTGTATCAGCCCGGTGATACGGCGTTATTATCGGTACGACACATCTTTAGAGGGGAAACGCTGCGGCAGATTGAGATGACCCTTTATAGCCCAAGCCAAAATACCCGCGGGATGAAGAACTTAAACGAAGAGATTATTCTCTATATGGATGGTCGGTTTGCTGATGCATTTCGGATAGACAAAACCGATGAGAAGGCGTTTGATGTGACGTGGCTTGGGGAAGCGGCTGAAATCTCGTTTTTTAGCACCAAAGATTCGGGGAACAGGAAAACGTTGGTGACACTGGTTTTCAGCGAGTATTTGAACTAGAGCTTGAAAAGTAGTAATTGATGAAGAGACTTGATTAATTACTGACTTTGAAAATATATATTAAGACGGAGGAATAGGCTATGGCTGATTTTAAAATTTCACTTTCATACGTTGCGGATTTACCGAACGAATATTTGGAAAAGCATGAGTTAAAACCGCTGAACTACAAGTACTATATTGACAATGTTGAATCCAAGGATGATGGGTTCAAATCGATAAGCGCAAAGGATTTTTATGATAAGATTCTGGCGGGGAAAGAACCGGTCACATCTCAGGTTAATGCTTCGGAGTATATCGAGCTTTTCAGCGAGTATCTGGATAAGGGTCTGGATGTTCTGCATATTGAATTCTCGTCCGGACTTTCGGGCAGCTTTAATTCGGCGCGTATCGCGGTTGAAGAACTGAAAGAAAAATATCCTGACCGCAAAATTGTTCTGATCGATTCGCTTTGTGCCTCTTTAGGTTATGGCCTTTTGATCAACGAAGCAATCAAGAAAAAAGCGGAAGGCAAGAGCATCGATGAAGTAGCGGAGTATATCGAAGCGACCAAGCTGAAAGTGAACCATTGGTTTACGGTGGATGACTTGCATCATTTAAAACGCGGTGGGCGTGTATCCGGCGCTGCGGCGGTGATTGGTACGGCATTGCAGATCAAGCCCGTTTTGAACGTGGATGATGAAGGACATTTGATTCCACAGGAAAAAGTGCGGGGCAGAAAAAAAGCGTTGAGCTTTTTGGTGGACAAAATGGCCGATAAGATTGTCGAACCAGATGGACAGGACATTTTCATCAGCCACTCGTTTTGCGTGGACGACGCAGAGTATGTGGCAGGATTGATTAAAGAGCGGTTCCCCAAAATCAATAGTATGACCATCAACTATATTGGACCGGTAATCGGCTCGCATACGGGTGTTGGCACGGTAGCACTTTTCTTTATTGGAAATAGTCGTTAGAGACGTAAAATAAAAAGAGCAGAAATTTCTGCTCTTTTTTTTATATGCGTTTTTACGAAGCTTGACTTGATAACCTGTTTTTATATTCTTTAAATCCCATCCAGACGATCCATACATAGGCGATGGTTTTGGGAATCATCAGCATCCCAAGAACCGGAATGACATCCACCCACAAAACAACCGGAATGTAGAACCCAAAGGACAAAATGATGGCAAGACCCATATGCCGATAGGGCGGGTAAGCCGAGTGCTTTTTTTGGCTGTAAAAAGCGATAATCACCAAAAGACCAAGTAGCAGGAACGGAATGTTCCGATAGATGCCCCACGAAAGCGGCTGATCGGCCGAGAGCCATGCGTTTTGTGGGAACAGGCAAAGCACAATGCGAATGGCGGCCAGCAACACGACAAGGCCGGTCAAAACAGGTGCTTTTTTATCAAAGATTTGTCGCCAAATGAAATACAGCAAAACATAGAACACCGTCATGGTGATGGAAGTGATGAGTTTACCGATACCCATCGCGGCAATAATTGTCGGATCATTAAACCCATCCGTTAATAGCGCAAATATGCGCGGTACGAGATGGAAAGCATCGCCAAAACCCAATACCAAAGCCATAATGCCATAGTTTTTTAAAATTTGAGTCTGTCCTTTTCTAAGAAGAATAAACCCGAGTAGGATGATGATAACCAGATAAGCGATATCAAATAGAGATTCAAAAATAGCTTGCATAGCTTATTTACCTCACTTATTCTCTTTTTCGTTATTTAGAAGCCACTTTTTAGCTTCTAGGTTGCCTCCATAGCCACCAAGACCGTGCGCGGCCACCACGCGGTGGCAAGGGACGAGTAAGAGCAGACGGTTTTTGTTGCAAACATTGCCCACGGCGCGTTGCGCGTTGGGGCGTCCTGCCATCATGGCCACTTCTTTATAGCTGCGGGTTTCACCGTAGGGGATTTTAGCAATCGTCTGCCAAATCAGCTTCTGAAAATCGGTGCCCTCAAGCACATATGGGATATCCAGTGTTCTCTTTTCACCGCGAAAGAACGCAATGAGATCGGATATCTCGGACGGGAAGGCATTTTCGTCTTTAATCCACTCGACCGGATAAAACTCGCGCGCAAAACCGATGTGGGTTACGGCGCGGGAATTGCCCGCAATATAGAATTCCGCCTTCTCGGTAGAAAACGTGTTATAGATGGTCCTATCCAACAACGACATTGACCAATTTATCCGGCACGACGATGATTTTTCGTACGGTTTTATCAGCAAAATGCTGACTTAATTCTGCATCTTCTTTAACCAAGGCTTCAACTGCCGCCTTATCCGTGCCAGCGGCGACATTGAACTTGACTTTGATTTTACCGTTGACCTGTAGAACCATCTCGACGGTATCTTTGACCAGTTTGCTTTTGTCACAAACAGGGAAGCTTTGATTGAAGATCGAGTAGGACTGACCTAAGCGTTCCCACAGTTCTTCGGCCGAATGCGGCGCAAAGGGCGCAAGCAGAAGAACGAGGTTTTTGATGACGTCCAAGGTGAAGGTCTTATTAAAATCGCCGTCCGTGTATTTATAGAGCGCATTGACCAGTTCCATCAAGCGTGCAACACCTGTGTTGAACTGGAAGTTTTCAAGGTCATGATCGATTTTATCGATAGCATAATTCAGCGCATATTCAATCTCTTTTTCGCCGTCGGCGATATCGGTGGAAGTACCGGTGTATGCGATGACTTTGTCCACCAACCGCTCGACGCGATCTAAGAACTTATGCACGGCTTTGATGCCGTCGTCGTTCCAAGGCCCGCCGTCGATATAGGAAAAACCAAAGGCCAAGTACATACGAAAAACGTCCGACCCGTATTTTTCAACGTAGATATCCGGGCTGATGACATTGCCGCGGGATTTGCTCATCCGCTCGCCGTCCGGGCCGAGGATGGTGCCCTGATGGACCAATCTTGCAAAGGGTTCGTCAAAGTCAAGGATGCCCATATCGCGCAATGCTTTTACAAAGAAACGCGCATAGAGCAGATGCATGACTGCGTGCTCGGCGCCGCCCACATAGCAGTCCACCGGCATCATTTTATCGATTAAATCCTTATCAAAGGCCGCATCGTTGTTGTTGGCGTCGATGTAGCGAAGGAAATACCAACTGCTGCAAAGGAAGGTGTCCATGGTGTCCGCTTCGCGTCGGCCCATTTTGCCACATTTGGGACAAGGCACATTTATAAACGATTCACTCTTAGCCAGCGGCGATGTACCGTCGGGTGTGAACTCGACATCGTACGGCAAAGTTACAGGCAAATCGGACTCTGGTACAGGGACCGTGCCGCAATCATCGCAGTGGATGATAGGGATAGGCGTGCCCCAGTAGCGCTGACGGCTGATGAGCCAATCGCGCAAACGGTAGTTGACTTTAAAGTCGCCCGTGCCCTTTTCTTTTAGTTTATTTAGGATGGCCTTTTTGCCTTCTTCTACAGGCAGACCATCGAATTCTTCTGAATTAACCAAAACGCCATATTCCACGTAAGGCAGGCTGTCGTCTTCATCGCCTTTGGCTGCAATCACGCGCTCGATCGGCAGGTCATATTTTTTAGCAAAGTCAAAGTCGCGCTCGTCATGCGCAGGCACCGCCATAACCGCACCGGTACCGTAGGTGTATAGCACATAATCGGCAATCCAGATGGGAACCTTTCTTCCGTTGATGGGGTTTACCGCATATGCGCCGGTGAAAACGCCGGTCTTTTCACGGGTGATGGACAGCCTGTCAATCTCGGTGGCCTTAGCCGCTTCGCTGATATAGGCGTCCACCGCATCTTTGCAATCTGGGGTGACAAACGACTGCACCATCGGGTGTTCGGGTGCAAAGACCACATAGGAACAACCATGCAACGTGTCAGCGCGCGTGGTGAAGACGTCAAAGGTTTCGCCGCCGTCCACCTTAAAGGTGATCTCGCCGCCCACTGATTTACCGATCCAGTTTTTCTGCATCATCTTGGTTTTGTTTGGCCAGTCAATTTTGTCTAAGTCAGTCAAAAGCTCTTCGGCATATTCTGTGATTTTTAAGAACCATTGGGTTAGGTATTTGCGCTCGACCACGGTATGGCAGCGTTCGCATTCGCCGTCCACCACCTGCTCGTTGGCAAGAACCGTGTTGCAGTGTCCACACCAGTTGACGGGAGCTTCTTTGCGGTAGGCAAGACCTTTATCATACATCTTTAAGAACAGCCATTGTGTCCAACGGTAGTATTCGGGCATACAGGTTTTAATCTCATAGTCCCAATCAAAGGTTGCCCCCATGGCTTTTAGCTGCTTTTCCATGGTTTCTATATTTTTAAGGGTTGAATCCTGTGGGTGAATGCCTGTTTTGATGGCATAGTTTTCGGCCGGCAGACCAAACGCGTCAAAACCCATGGGATGAAAAACGTTGAAGCCTTTCATGCGGGAATAGCGGGCATAGGTGTCCGAAAGGCCGTAGTTGTACCAGTGCCCAACATGCAGGTTGGCACCTGAAGGATAAGAGAACATCTCAAGTACGTATTTTTTATTTTTTAAGCTTTCTTTATCAAAAGAATACAGACGGGTATCTGCCCATTTCTTTTGCCACTTCTTTTCAATCTTTGTGTAATCCATCGTCTAAACCATATCCTTCTTCGTAATTATCATTGTCTTTCAATATATATGAAGCAGGGTAAAAAGTCAATTTCTACAGGGTATAAAAGGTGTAATATAATGGTTTATTTTATCAGTTTGAAAATTGAAAAACTTAAGGGTTTGCGTTATAATCAAATACACTTATGAAAGTAAAAAAAGGAGCGTTTATGCAGGCCGTAAAAGTGGACGGAAAAAAGCAGATTAAGTTGAGTGACTTATCGACCAACGCACCAGGAAAGCATCGCGATAAAAGTAAAAACAAAGATGCGGTAAAAGCGAATATTAAAAAGCTAAAGGCACTACAAGCCAAGCTTTATGCGCAAAATGAATATTCGCTGCTTTTGGTTTTCCAGGCGATGGACGCCGCGGGCAAGGACGGGATGATAAGAAGTGTCACCAGTGGTCTTAATCCGCAAGGCACGCAAGTGTATAGTTTTAAGCAACCGTCTACTGAGGAGCTTGACCATGATTATCTATGGCGTACGCACAAAGCCGCACCCGAGCGCGGACGCGTGGGCATCTTTAATCGTTCCTATTATGAGGATGTTTTGGTGGTGCGGGTGCACAACATCATCAAAAATCGACAGATCCCAGATGAACTGATTGATGAGCATATCTGGGAGAACCGCTTTAGTGATATCAAAGCTTTTGAAAGCTATATGGCAAGAAACGGCCAGAAGACATTGAAGTTTTTCTTAAACGTCTCAAAAGAGGAGCAAAAACAACGGATACTATCGCGCATCGATGACCCGGCAAAGAACTGGAAGTTTTCTGCGGCCGATATCAAGGAGCGAAAATATTGGGATAAATATCAGCAAGTGTACGAAGACGCCATCAACAACACAGGCAGCGAAGAAGCCCCTTGGTTTGTTATTCCGGCGGATGATAAATGGTATGCCCGACACATGGTCTCGAACATCATTGTCGAGACGCTGGAGCATTTGGATTTGCAGTACCCGGAACTTTCGGAGGAAGAAAAATCGCGGCTATCGATGTACCGTGAAGCGCTGATGAAAGAGTGACCGTAAAGGGTGTATTTTAGGGTAGTAATGTGATAAAATATGTTTATATCGGCGTTTAGTGAAAGGCGAGAATGATATGAACGACAATATGACTTTTAAGCAGGATAAAGACAAACTGGTAAAAGCGGTGCTGGCTTTGAAAAACGAAGCCGAGTGCAACGCGTTTTTTGAGGATATTTTGACCATTCAGGAACTGCACGCCATTGCCCAACGGCTGAAAGTGGCGGGGATGCTGAAAGAGGGCATGACATGCCAGCATATTGCCGACGAGACGGGGGCTTCCACGGCCACCATCAGTCGGGTGAACAAATGCCTGCATTACGGTCCGGGCGGATATGGAACCGTCCTTGAGCGATTAGGAAACGAGGAATAAAGGATTTTGGAATATAACGGACTAAACAAACAACAGCTTTCGGCGGTCAACCATACCAAAGGGGCTGTTTTAGTATTGGCAGGCGCAGGCAGCGGCAAGACGCGCGTGCTGACTTATCGCGTGGCGAAATTGATTGAAGAGGGTGTTGGGCCCTATCATATTTTGGCGCTGACCTTCACCAACAAAGCGGCCAATGAGATGAAGGAGCGTATCCATCAGCTGGTGGGAAACCAGGCGGATAATATCTGGATTGGCACTTTCCATTCGGTATGCCTTAAGATATTGATGATGAATATCACAAAAATCGGATACAAACCGGGATTTGTCATCTATGACGCGGATGATTCGCTTGCGCTTATTAAGCGCATCTTAAAGGATTCGCGCTATGACAACAAAGAAGTGAACGCCAGAACGGTTAAATATGAGATTTCTGCAGCCAAGAACGATGGTTACCAAGCGAATGATTACTTAACCCAGTTTAACGATTTTGACCCGGACGAGTATATCCATGAAGCGACGGCTTATGTGTTTGAAAAATACGAGCAGAACTTAAAGGAAAATAATGCGCTCGATTTTGATGATCTTTTGATCAAAACCATTCAGCTATTTAATCAGGACAAAGACACGCTTTTCTATTA
>JBFLKV010000030.1:0-11113 GCA_040883365.1 Eubacteriales bacterium | reverse complement strand
TACACAAAAAAGCTAAATGATCAGCTGAAACAATATAAAAACAAAATAGAGGAAACAGACTAATTGGCTCGATAATCTAGCGCACGAAAGTGCGCTTTTTTTATGCCGTAAAAAAGCAAAATAATGGGATATGAGAGCGGATATGTTTAAACCCTACCTGCTGGGGGTATATAGAACTATATCCATTCAAAAAGACTTATTGTTACTGGCGAATAAGGTATACATGTTTTTTTAGGAGATTAGAATATGAGGCTGACCTCGAATTTCTTTGTATTTGATTTTATCAACACGGATATTCTTTTCTATCTGGTTGTGTTTGTTCTTTTGCTCATTTGCCTTTATTACTTCTTAGCAAAAATGAACAAAGGCATTGGCCGTACGTTTGCGGTGTTTACTTCGCTGACGCAGTTGGCCTATTTAATTTGGCGCATCGGGTTTACGCTGCCGCTTGCTTCGGTGGGCGGGATGATTGCTGGTGTGCTTTTGGTGAGCATGGAGGCCTTGGGGTTCTTCCAATCACTGACCTACCATCTTTTGTTTATCAAAAAACCATTAACTGAAACGAAAAAACTGGAAACCTTGGGGCGCTATCCCACGGTGGATATTATGATACCGACCTATAACGAGCCGGTTCGCATCATCAAGCGAACAGTGGCGGGGGCTTCGATGATTAAGTATCCGGCGGATAAGCTGAATATCTATGTGTGCGATGACGGTAGCCGAGAGGAAATAAAAAAAATATGCGAAGATTACGGCGCACATTGGATTACGCGCAAAGAGCATACGCATGCCAAAGCAGGGAATTTAAATAACGCGTTTATGAAATATGCGCGCGGCGAATTCAACGTCATTCTGGACGCCGATATGGTGCCGCGTAATGATTTTTTGGAAAAAACATTGGGATACTTCGACGACCCAACGATCGCTTTTGTACAAACGCCGCAGACTTTCTTTAACCCGGACGTTTTCCAGCGTAATCTGGGTCTGGAAACCGATATTCCAAACGAGCAGGATTTCTTTATGGAGGAAATTCAGCGTCAAAGAGAGGCATATGATGCGCTTTTGTTTGTCGGTAGCGGGGGCGTTTTTCGGCGAGAACATTTGGAATCCATCGGGTTCATCCCCACCGGCACGATCACCGAAGACATGGCCACCAGTCTGCTTTTGCAGGATAAAGGCTATCACGGCGTTTTAGTGACCGATACCTTTGCGCAAGGTCTTTCGGCCGAAACCTTTGCTGACCATATGGTGCAAAGGATGCGCTGGTGCCAGGGCAATTTGCAGGTGCTTAAAACTTTCAATCCTTGGCGGATGAAGGGTCTCTCCTTTATGCAAAAACAAATCATCACAGACGGCGGAATCTACTGGCTGTTTGGGCTTAAAAAGATGGTCTTTACATTAGCTCCGCTCTTTTTCATCCTCACCGGAATCCCGGTCTTAAGGGCTGATCTTTTCTGGATATTCATGCTTTGGCTCCCTTCATTTATTACCAGCATGCTGTCTATGCGGTTGTTCTCACATAAGAACCGCTCTTGGGGATGGGCGCATATCTATGAGATGTCCCTCGGGCCGTCTTTGGCTTGGGCAGCGATTTTGGAACTGCTGTCGTTTGGCAACAAGCGTTTTGCGGTGACACCAAAAGGCGTGGCGCACAGCAAAACGAATTTTGCTTTCAAACTCGCTTTGCCTCATCTGGTGTTGTTTGCGCTCAGTGTGGCTTCGTTGTTGATTATCGGGCTAAGATGGCAGACGGCGGATGCGTATATGAAGGTGGTTTACGGCATCAACGCGTTTTGGATACTCTATAATGCCTATGCCATTGTCGTCAGCATTTTGATTTGTTTTGAAAAGCCCAGAGTGCGTCAATTCGACCGACTGGAAGTCAACCGATCCATTGGTATCCGATATAACGATTATTATACAATTGGCAGTCTCATTAATATCTCGGAAGGCGGATGTAACATTGCGCCCTGTGATGACAAGTTGGCACCTTCGCTGGAAGGGATCAAAAAGATTACGCTGACGATGAACGGTGCTGAAGTCCAAGGTAAGATTTTGGGATATATCAAACACACCCAATCGTTTGCGATTCAGTTTGATGAAATGGATGCCAAAACATACGCATTGCTTGTTGATTTTATTTTCTCAGGTCAGGACGAAGGCTATGGCGAAATGAAGGAGAAGTATGTATTAAGCGCGATGATGCATCACCTAAAGCAGATTATGCGGCATAACGCCGAAAAGAGAAAATATTTAAGACACTTACATAAACAAGAGCATTCGGATTTGGGCAAAGGCAAACCCAAGCAAACCGTCCATATTAAGAAAAACGGGACGGAATAAAACAGTCATTCTACCTCTCATCCTTCAAACTTATAAGTATTAAACCAAAAAAGCGATACGACAGTCATAGGAGCTGGAGTTATCGCTTTTTTGGTAAACGAAGTTAAAAAAAGAACAGCTTAGCGCTGTTCTTTTCCTTAAAGCCCTAATGACTTTAAGAGTAAAGGAATAAAAAATGAAAAGCCCATAATAAATAAGGGGGGGCTTACAAATTATCACCGTTGGTCTTGATCACATCGGCATACCACAGAGCGGAGTCTTTAAGAATGCGTTTTTGTGTGGGGTAATCGACGAACACCAGTCCAAAGCGTTCGCTGTAACCTTTAGCCCATTCAAAATTGTCAAGAAAGCTCCAATGCAGATAGCCTTTGACTTCGGCGCCCGCGTCCTTTGCGTTTTTCAAACCCAAGAGGTAGCGGTTGAGAAAATCAATACGGTTCGGGTCATGCACGCCGCCGTCCAAAAAGATGCGGTCATTACAGCTAAGGCCGTTTTCGGTAATGATGATCGGCAGGCCGTAGCGTTTGTGTAAAAACTTGACGCCATATTCTATCGCTTCGGCCGAAATGGCCCATTTTAAAGCGGTTTGGGGGTATCCCGTATAGAAATCAATGGGTTTACCGTTGGCGTCAACAGGGGTTGCGTTATAGATATTGGTACCGAAGAAGTCGAAAGGTTCCATCATATCCCAATCGCTCTGCGGAATGGTTTTTTCAAATGCTTTGACCACCGCGGGGGCGTCGTCCGGATATTTTTTTAGAAGAAGCGGGTCGGCTTCGATGTTGTAAGTAAAGGCCCAGTCGTTTTCGGACAGCTTAAACGTCGCTTCATAAGCGGCGGCTTCGTTTTCTTCTCCCGGTGTTTCGGGATAGCAGATTCTGCCGCACATGGCGGTACCCACCAAGATAGGCGCACTGCTGGCCTTCCGTAAGGCTTTGGCGGCCACGCTGCTCGCCAGCGCGATATGATGATAGGCCTTCAAAAGTCCGAAGCTGTCCAGCTTGATACCGGGGGCGTGCTCCAGATTATTGTGCCCGCAATGCACGATGCATTGGGGTTCGTTGATGGGCATATAGTACTTCACGCGTCCATCAAAGTGCTTGCCGATTAGTGCCGCGTAAGCACCAAAGGCATCTATCGTTTCTCGGTTCAGCCATCCGCCTTTTTCCTGTAGGGCGGAAGGAAGATCCCAGTGATACAGCGTTAGCATGGGCGTGATACCGTTGGCAATCAGTTCATCAACAAAACGGTCGTAAAAATCCAGCCCGGCAGCATTGACTGCGCCCGTACCCATAGGCAAAACTCTTGGCCAACTGATGGACAAGCGAAAAGCTTGTAGGCCCACTTGCTTCATCAACGCCACGTCTTCTTTGTAGCGATGATAACTGTCGCAGGCTATATCGGCATTTTCGTCATTGACGACATGCCCCTGACCCGTGAAGTGGGAAAAATCGTCCCATATGCTTGGGCCTTTGCCGTCCGCATCCCAAGCCCCTTCGCTTTGGTAGGATGAACAAGCGGCGCCCCAGATAAAATCTTTTGGGAAAGTACTCATACAGTCACCTCAACTTGGCATTCGGTTCTTTGATTGTCGGGGGGAATAACATTCCCTTCAATCGCCTTGCCGTCAACCGTCAGCGAATAGCTGCCGGTTTGTTTGATGTGGATATGATAGGTTGTACCGCGGAATTTGCGGTCAACCGTATAGTCGTTTAAATGCCCAGGCAGACAGGGTTTGATGCAAAGCCCGTCAACGGTGGGGATGACACCCAAAATGGCTTGGCTGATGTTGACAAAGGCCCAAGAGCCCGTGCCGGTCAACCAGCTGTTTTTGGCTTCACCTTCGCTGCTGGATTCCCGTGCTGCGATGGTCTGTGCGTATACATAAGGCTCGCTACGGCGAATATCGCTCTTGTCCTCGATAAAGGCAGGACTTACGCGGCGGTATAGATCAAACGCCGAATCGCCCCGACCCAGCACGGTTTCCGCGATGCTGACCCAAGGATTGTTATGGCTAAATATCGATCCGTTTTCTTTATATCCCGGTGGATAGCTGGTGATTTCCCCGAGTTCTTCGTGATAGCGTGTATAACAAGGCGCCAGGAGCTCCATGCCAAATTCACCGAGCAAGCGATCCTTGGCAGAATCCACAGCGGTTTTTGCTTTGCCATCGTCTACACCGATGCCAGCCATGACGCAAAAGCCTTGGGGCTCGATGAATATTTGACCTTCGTCACAAGTATGGGAGCCCACGACATTGCCGTAAGCGTCATAAGCCCGCAAGAACCATTCGCCGTCCCAACCGTGTTTTTTAACAGCTTCGCTCATTGCGTCTACGGCGGCGAGCGTGGTGTCCGCTTCGCTTGTTAAGCCTTGAAGCGTACAGAGTTCGGCGTATTTTTTGCCATACAGAACAAACATACCCGCGATAAATATACTCTCAGCATCGCTTTCGGTGGTGCCACAGGTCTGAAAGCTCTCGCCGGGTTCGGTGCTGAAACTGTTGAGGTTCAAACAATCGTTCCAGTCGGCTCTGCCGATTTTGGGCAGACCATGTGGACCGCGGTTGTCCAGTGTAAAACGAATACTGCGTCTTAAGTGTTCCATCAGTGGCTTTTCGCTGCCGGGGATATGATCGAAAGGAACGAGTTCATCCAGAATGGATGTATCGCCGGTTTCGGCCACATAGGCGTGCGTGCAGGCGACCAGCCACAGCGGGTCATCATTGAAACCGCTGCCAACGTCGTTGTTGCCGCGTTTCGTCAATGGTTGATATTGGTGGTAGGTGCTGCCGTCTTCCCACTGCACCGAAGCGATATCGATAATCCGTTCACGCGCGCGTTCTGGGATAAGGTGGACAAACCCGAGAATATCCTGACAACTGTCACGAAAGCCCATGCCTCGTCCGGTTCCGCTCTCGAAGTAGCTGGCCGAACGGCTGAGGTTAAATGTGGTCATACACTGGTATTGATGCCAGATGTTGACCATGCGATTTAATGTATCATCTTCGCTTTTCAGCGTATAACAGCCTAAAAGGTTGTTCCAATAATCTGCCAAATCGTTCAGGGCCATCTCGACGGATTCGGGAGTGCTAAATTTCTTGTTCACCCGTAAAGCCGTGTCTTTTTTGATGACCCCGGGTGATATGAACTTATCGTCATTGGGGTTTTCGCCATACCCGAGAATATAGATGAATGTCTTTTCTTCATTTGGGCCAAGCGAGAAATTGTTTTGCAGTGCGGCCACCGGAGACCAGCCGTGTGCGATGCTGCCCGAGCATTGGCCGTTTTCCAAAGCGATGGGGCTGTCCCAACCGCGTCCGGCACCCAAGAAGGCATCTCTGGCAGTATCAAAATGCGAAAGCGGTTGATTGACGCTATAGTAAGCATAGTGATTTCTGCGCTCACGATATTCGGTTTTATGGAACACGGTACTGCCTTCCACCTCAACCTCGCCAATATTCAAGTTGCGCTGGAAATTGACCGCATCATCCACTGCGTTCCAAAGGCACCATTCCACGGCACCGTATAATTGCACGTTTTTCGCCTGATTTGTTTTGTTAGTCAGGGTAAGACGATGCACCTCACAGGCTTCCCCGATGGGTACAAAGCACGTCAGATCAGCGGCAAGGCCGTCTTTTTCGCTCTCAAATACCGTATAGCCTAATCCGTGGCGGCAACGGTATGTGTCCAGCGGTGTGTCTACCGGATGGAAAGCTGGGCTCCAGGAAGATCCGTTATCTTCCTTTATATAATAAAAACGCCCGCCAATGTCCGCCGGAACATTGTTATAACGGTATCGTAAAAGACGCAAGAGCTTTGCGTCCCGATAAAAGCAATATCCTCCACCCGTGTTGCTAATCAGGCCAAAAAAAGATTCGTTACCCAAGTAATTAATCCAAGGCAACGGCGTATGGGGTGTCTCAATGACATACTCTTTTTTGCCGTCGTCGAAAAAACCAAACTTCATATAAATTGCACCTCAAACATGATAAAAATTGATAATTGAACGTTCTTAAAGAAATTTACGTAATCGTATAAGTACGTATCGACATCATACTCACTCAAGAATAAAAAGTCAACGTTTTTTGGGTCAACAGCGCAAAAAAGTTAGATATTATTAAACAATTTGTAAATGAATCTTTAATATTTTTTGGGTTTTGGGGTTGACGCGATGAAAACAGATGTAATATAATAAATCGGCGAAAACGATTAAGTGAAGTTAACGACTAATTCATTAATTTTAAGCCTAAATTAAAAGATAACGATTAAATTGGAGTATATATTGATGGTGACAATGAAGGACATTGCAGCAAAATGCGGCGTATCGCCGGCCACCGTCAGTAAAGCACTCAATGGTCATTCGGATATTGGTGCAGAAACAGCCGAAAATATTCGCACAACAGCGCGTGAGATGGGATATTTACCCAACTCTGCCGCTAGAGCACTTAAAACAAACCGTTCTTTGAACCTTGGCGTACTATTTGTTGACAAAACGTCCTCAGGACTCGCGCATGAATATTTTTCCACCGTGCTGAATAGTTTTAAGGTGGAAGCTGAACGACTGGGATACGATATAACATTTATTAGTAAAGACATTGGCAATTTTAAAATGGACTATTACGAGCATGCCAGATATCGCAACTGTGATGGTGTGGTAATTGCTTTGGTAGATTACTCCGATCCGGCTGTCTCCAGATTGGTGGAGAGTGATGTTCCGGTGGTCACGATTGATCATGTGTTCAATAATCGTACCGCCATCATATCGGATAATGTTCAGAGCATGGTCGATATTGTGGAATATGTCTATGAGATGGGGCACCGTAAAATTGCCTATATCCATGGTGAAGATACATTGGTAACAAAAAAGAGACTGGCAAGTTTTCGAAAAGCTTGTATGGAAAAAGGCATTGATGTGCCGGATGAACATATTAGAGCGGCTCTGTATCATGATCCAAAATCCAGCAGTCTGGCAACGCGCGAATTACTTTCGCTGCAGAACAGACCGACATGCATCCTATACCCAGACGATTTTTCTTTCTTGGGCGGGATGAGTGAGCTGGAACGACAGGGACTTAAAGTCCCGGACGATATCAGCGTAGTGGGTTATGACGGCGTTTTGCTGTCTCAGGCCCTTCGTCCTCGGCTGACGACCTTCAGGCAGGATTCCGAAGGAATCGGCAGAAGAGCAGCAGCGAAATTGGTCGATGAAATAGAAAACCCAAAGATGTTTGTACCAACGCAGGTGTTGGTATCCGGGTCGTTGCTGATTGGTAATACTGTAAAAAAAGTTTGATGGCCAGCGTGCTATCAAAAAATAAAATAAGCACTTTAATTATGAAGTGCATAACAAAAAATGAGGAGGAACACATGAAAAAACTAATAGCTCTATTATTAGTGTTGGTTATGGTGTTTAGCCTAGTTGGATGCCAAAAAGGCCCAGCTACGACTGACGATGGAAAAATCATCTTGAATGTAATGTCATTCACAGACGAAGTACCGAACATGGTTGCAAAGTACATGGAACTTCACCCTGAAGTTGCTGAAAAGTACGAAGTGCAGACCACAATTATAGCCACAACAGATGGCGCATATCAACCGGCTCTTGACCAGGCTCTGGCAAGCGGTGGTGCAGATGCTCCTGACATCTATGCGGCTGAAGGTGCATTCGTATTGAAGTATACACAAGGTGATGCAGCACAGTATGCTGCAAAATATAAAGACTTGGGTATTGATGTTGACGCTGCACTCGAAGCTGCTGACATCGCTCAGTACACTGTTGATATCGGTTCTAGAGATGGCGATCTTGTTGGCTTGGGCTACCAGGCTACAGGCGGTGCTTTCATCTACCGTGCTTCACTTGCTGAAGATACATGGGGAACTTCCGATCCTGCAGCAATCGCTAAGAAAATCGGTCCTGGTTGGGATCAGTTCTTCTCAGCAGCTGCTGAATTGAAAGCTAAAGGATACGGCATTGTTTCTGGCGATGGCGACATCTGGCACGCAGTTGAAAACAGCTCTTCTTCTGGTTGGGTTGTAGACGGCAAATTGGTTATTTCTCCTGAACGTGAAGCATTCTTGGATCTTTCTAAAGAACTGAAAGACAATGGATATCACAATGATACTCAGGACTGGACAGACGCTTGGTTCGCTGATATGCAGGGTGCTGGCGACCAGGAAGTCTTTGGTTTCTTTGGACCTGCTTGGTTGATCAACTACGTTATGGCTGGTAACAGCGGTGGCGAAAAACCTGGCGAAGGTACTTATGGTGACTGGAGAGTTTGCGAACCTCCTATCGGCTTCTTCTGGGGCGGCACATGGGTTCTAGCTTCTGATTCTTCACCTAACAAAGAAGTTGTTGGTGACATTATCGAGTGGATCACACTTGACACCAGCGATACTGGCTTATTGTATATGTGGGCTAACGGCACATTTAATGGCCCCGGCGGAACAAAAGATACCGTTTCTTCCGGAACAGTTATGTCTAAATCTGATGGCGCATTGGACTTCTTAGGCGGACAGGATATGTTTGAAGTATTCGTACCGGCTAACCAGTTTGCTAATGGTAATTGCCTAACTCAGTATGATGAAACCATCAATGGTTACTTCCGTGACCAGGTTCGTCTATACACAGCTGGCGAAAAAACACGTGAAGAAGCACTTGCTGACTTCAAACAAATCGTTGCTGACAACTTGGATATCGAAGTTGAATAATAACGTTTAGAACTTTTTTGGGCTGGGATAGCCGGGACTTTTCCGCTATCCCAGTTCACTTTATTAGGAGGTGAGTGGTATTGAAACGCCGAAAAAACTTTAGCTATGCAAAATATGGATATATTTTCAGCCTTCCATTTATCATCACATTTTTGATCTTCTCGTTGTATCCAACGATTTTTACTGCGGTTCTTGGGTTTACCGACTCTAAAGGACTAGCAAATGCAGGTTTTCATTTACTAAAGGATCAACCGTTTCAGAATTTTGCTTCGGTATTACAGAATAACTCATTTATTACATCAGTAAAGAATACCGCGCTAATTTGGACAGTGAACTTTATTCCGCAGATGCTCATAGCTTTGCTCTTGACAGCATGGTTTACGTCGAAGCGGAATGATATAAAATTTCAAGGATTCTTTAAAGTTATTTTTTATATGCCAAACATTATAACGGCAGCATCGATTGCTGTTTTGTTTGCCACATTATTCGGTTATCCGGAAGGACCGATAAATGATTTATTGATTAAAATGGGAGTAGTAAGTGCAGAACAACCATATCAGTTTTTTCAACATAAATTAGCATCACAAAATATTATAGCATTCATTCAGTTTTGGATGTGGTATGGCTACACCATGCTGATTTTGATTGCTGGTGTAAAAGGTATTAATCCGCAGATATTTGAGGCGGCAGAAATAGATGGCGCAACAGGCGCTCAGGCTTTCTTTAGAATAACATTGCCAAATCTTAAGACGATTTTATTATATGTTTTGATTACCAGTTTGATCGGTGGTTTGAACATATTTGATATCCCGAAACTTTTGGTACCATATAGCGGTCCGGATAACGCGACGCTGACGGTAAGTGTCTTTATTTATAACCAGGCATTCAGTGGAAGCTATTTTTGGGCCCGAGCAGCTGCTGCAAGTATGATTTTGTTTGCTGTGATTGCTGTGTGTTCAGGCATTATATTCTACGTTATGCGTGACAGAGACGCAGCGGAACTTAGAAAAGAAACCAAACGTCTAGTGAGAGAACAGCGTAACAAACTCAAGGCACAGGAGGGCAGATAATATGAGAAATAGAAAAACGGTAGGCGGTACGATATTTAGAGTATTCGCGTATACTGTCTGTATCTTTTTAGCTATCATCAGCATATTGCCTTTCTGGGTTATGCTTGTTAATGCGACGAGAAGTACTTGGCAAGTGCAATCGAGTGCTTTTGCACTCATTCCGTCAACACATTTGATGGATAATCTGGATGTATTGCTTGGAAAAACATTTGATCCAATTACAGGTTTAGCAAACTCTATGATTATTTCACTTGGTGCGACAGCGTGTACGATTTATTTCTCAGCGCTGACGGCATATGCGCTGATTGCATACAACTGGAAACTTCGTAATGCGTTCTTTACATTAATTATGGCAGTTATGATGATTCCGGCGCAGATTACGATTATTGGTTTTTATAAGTTTATGTACCAAATAGGTATGACGAATAATTTCTTGGCGTTGATTCTGCCGGCCATAGCGGCGCCGCCAGCCGTGTTCTTTATGCGGCAGTTTATGGTGGCGGCATTACCTATGGAGCTTTTGGAAGCGGCACGTATCGACGGTTCATCTGAGTTTTTCACATTCAATCGAATTGTCATACCCATCATGATGCCGGCTTTAGCCACACAGGCGATCTTTACGTTTGTGTTCAACTGGAACAACCTGTTCTTACCGATGGTTCTGTTGACGCAAAGCGATAAGTATACGATGCCAATCATGGTTAGCTTGCTGAAAGGTGATATATACAAAACCGAATACGGTGCAGTTTATCTAGGTTTGGCACTGACCGTATTACCGTTGTTTATCATCTACTTCCTGCTTTCAAAGTACATCATTGCCGGTGTTGCACTGGGTGGTGTAAAAGGTTAACAGGAGTAAAAAGATTAAAGCTTTATGATTTGAACCATAGAAAAGTATTTATAAGAACTGTTACCGTAAAGGTGGCAGTTCTTTTTTTGTATAAGAAAACCCCCAGCTTAAGCCAGGGGATAGTTTTTTAGCGTTTT
>JBFLKV010000204.1:0-4236 GCA_040883365.1 Eubacteriales bacterium | reverse complement strand
TACTGCGTTTTCCAAGACAGTCGGTTGCAGAAAGAAAAACCCCGCCAGGCTTAAGGAGGGCATGTATTCGGCTGAGCACTTGGGGAATATCCTCGAAAAAATAAAGCACGTTAAAGGCCATCACAACATCATAATGGTTTTGCTGAAGGGGGCTGTCAAAAAGGCTTCCTACTAAAAACCGAATATTCTGCACATTATTGTCGCGCGCCTTCTTTTCGGCAATCTCAAGCATTTTTGGCGAAATATCTAGGGCATCAATTTCTTTTACACAGCCCGCCAACGGAATGGTGGTGATGCCGGTGCCGGAAGCGAAATCCAACGCGACATCACTTTTATTCAAATATTCTTTAGATATATTAAGGGTCTTTTCGTATGCGTCAGCGTATTTTGCGGCCGCGTGTCGATCGTACTTGCCCGACATTTTGTCCCAAAATGATTCAATGCGATTCATATATATTTTCTCTCCCAGCATTAAAAAAACGCTGATAATGCTTCATCCCAGTTTTGGTTGATAAAAAACAAATGCGATAAAACTATTATCTGATTTGCCCCGAACCCTCAATCACGTATTTAACGGTGGTCAGCTCTTTTAGGCCCATCGGCCCTCTGGCATGCAGCTTTTGGGTGGAGATGCCAATCTCGGCACCAAAGCCGAACATTTCGCCGTCGGTAAAGCGTGTGCTGGCGTTGGTGTACACCGCCGCGGCGTCCACACGGTCGAAGAACAGTTTGGAGTGATCATAGCTGTTTGTCACAATGGTTTCCGAATGCATTGTGCCGTATTTGTTGATATGGTCAATCGCTTCAAAAACGCCTTTGACTACCTTGACCGAAAGGATATAGTCCAAAAATTCGGTGTAATAGTCTTCATCGGTGGCGAGCACTGCTTCTTTTAAAATTTCGCAGGTCTTTTCGCATCCGCGAAACTCCACGTTTTTCTCACTTAATTTTTTATACGCCATGGGTAAAAAATCCTGAGCGATCGATTCGGCCACCAGCAAACTCTCGACTGCGTTACATACAGCAGGACGCTGGGTTTTGCCGTTAAAGAGGATATCCACACCCATATCCAGGTCGGCGGTATCGTCAATATACACATGGCAGTTGCCGGTGCCGGTTTCGATGGTGGGGATGGTGGCGTTTTTCACCACGCTCTGAATAAGCCCCGCGCCGCCTCGAGGAATCAGCACGCTAATCAGCCCGTTTAAGGTCATCATATAGGTGGCGGCTTCTCGGCTGACGTCCTGGAGCAATTGCACGCCGCCTTTGGGCAAGCCCGCTTTTTCTCCGGCGGTCACAGCGATTTTGGTCACCGCGCTGTTGGAGGCAAAGGCTTCGGAACCCCCGCGCAGAACGACGGCATTGCCGGTCTTGATGCAAAGACCCATCGCATCGGCGGTCACATTGGGCCGGGCTTCATAGATGATGCCCACCACACCTAAAGGAACGCGTTTTTTGGTAATCTCAAGACCGTTGGGGCGCTTGACTGTGCCAAGTCCTTCACCAATGGGGTCGTCCAAGGCAGCGACTTGTCTTAAGCCGTCGGCCATCCCTTTGATGCGGGCTTCGCTTAAGGCCAAACGGTCAATTAGTGCGTCGGTACGTCCGGCGGCTCTGGCCGCATCCACGTCCTTTTGGTTTTCGGATAAAATATAGGCGCTGTCAGCTTCCAAGGCATCGGCCATGGCATGCAAAATCGCGTTTTTCGCATCCGTGCTTAAAAGTCCCAAGTCATATGACGCTTTTTTAGCCGCTTCCGCCTGTTTTCTTACGTGTTCCATGCGTTTGCTCCTTTATAATATAAAAACAGATTTTTGTTATTATAACATCAAAGCACGGTTTTTGTAATAAAAAACCGCCCATCTTAGGATGAGCGGGGGTTTTTAAAGTCTATTCTTCGTCATCGAGCTCGGCGTTGTGGTAGACGTTATTGATATCATCATGGTCTTCTAACCATTCCAGCATTTTCGTCACTTTTTCCACATTTTCGGGGGGTACATCCACCGTGGTCTGCGGTACCATCTGTACCTCGCCGATCAAAAACGTGTATCCAGCATCCATCAATGCCGTAGAAACGTCGGTAAACGCTTCGGGTGTGGTCGTGATTTCATAGATGTCGTCATCGTCGCCGTTGATGTCATCAGCACCCGCTTCGAGCGCCGCCATAAACAACGTTTCTTCATCCACATCATCGCTTTTCTCGATGGCAATCACGCCTTTTTTATCGAACATATAGCTGACGCATCCGGTGGTACCCAGACTGCCGCCCATTTTGTCGAAGATGTGCCGCACCTCGCCAGCCGTACGGTTGCGGTTGTCGCTGAGTGCTTCTGCGATAACGGCAACGCCGCTCAAGCCATAGCCTTCGTAGACCATTTCTTCATACATGACACTGCTGTCTTCGCCTGCAGCTTTTTTGATGGAACGCTCAATATTATCGTTGGGCATGTTGGCCGCCTTACATTTGGCGATCACATCCCGAAGCCGATTATTGATTGTGGGGTCGGATCCACCGCCCTGTTTAACGGCGACCGAAATCTCGCGACCCAGTTTGGTAAAGATCTTGGAACGCTTGGCGTCGGCTTTACCTTTCTTATGTTTAATGGTTGACCATTTTGAATGTCCTGACATAAATACACCTCGGTTTATTTTTACGTTCGCCATTGTAGCATAAATGGCGAACGGTTTCAAACGCTGATTAGTTCAACTCGTCCAGCGTCAGCGAAAAACTGTCGATAAACGTCTCGATAAAATAATCCACTTCGGGCATATTGAGCGCGCCGAGTGCATTTTCAATCGTTTCCTTTGCTTTGATAAACGCATCATTTCCCGTGTTTATTTCTTCAACACATTTGATATATGCGCAGATTTTATCGGCGGCCTTGACGAGGGCATAGTGTTCGGCTTCCTCTTTTTGATTTTTAAGGAGTACTTCATAATCGCCTTTAAGCTCAGCTGGAAGCATTCGCCAGAGGGCATCTTCGGCAATCGCTTCGATTTTCTTATATTCCTTGTTGATTTTAGGATTAAAGTATTTAATCGGGGTCGGCAGATCGCCGGTGATGACTTCGCCCGCCTCGTGATATACAGCCAATGTCATCACGCGTTCCGGGTTGACGTTTCCGCCAAACTTACGGTTTTTGATGAGGGCCAACGCATGCGCAATCATGGCGGTCTGCAACGAGTGCTCTTGAATATTCTCCTCCACTGTGTTGCGCATAATGCCCCAGCGTTTGATATATTTCATCTTGGCCATATAGGCAAAAAAGTGAGATTTCAAATTGATATTACCTCCATTAGTAATTGACGAAAAGGGTATGATGCGATATAATACACGAAACTTAATATTACCGCTAGGGGTGCCAATCAAGGTTTCTAACAAACCTTGGGCTGAGATATAAACCCTTAGAACCTGTATTTGTTAGATAATTCTTGCGTAGGGAAGCGGTTAAGCTAAATTTCTAGCTTTTCACGCCGTGCAGATTTGTGCGGTTTTCGTTTTAAAGGGACTATCTAAAGAACCAAAGGATAGTCCCTTTTTCTATCATAATTCTACATGATGGGTGGTAAAAAAACAACTTAAAAGAGGTGTGATGAAACAATGAAATGGTTAACAGGAATCTTTGAAAGCTTTAAGGATATCAGAATGGATGTCCTATGGGTTGTGGCGGCGCTATTGGCGGTTTCCGCGATTCTTTTGGTGCTAATCGCCAAAAAGAAAAAACAAAACTGGACAGCACAGCAGTTGGCGGTGGGCGCGCTTAGTATCGCCATCGCTTTTGTTCTGTCCTATATCCGTGTCTGGCACATGCCACAAGGCGGGTCGATTACGCTGGCTTCTATGCTGCCCATTATGCTGTTTGCGTACCTATACGGGGTGCCTAAAGGCTTGATTGTTGGGTTGGCATACGGCGCACTGCAGATGTTCCAAGATTTGTTCGCGGTGCACTGGTTGCAGGTATTTTTGGACTATGGCGTCGCGTTTATGGCGCTGGCACTGGCAGGCGTATTTAGAAAAAAAGTATCGGTGGGTTCGCTTTTTGCGGGTATGACACTGGCGGGCTTGGTGCGCTTTTTGGCACACACAGTATCCGGCGCAATTTTCTTTGCAGAATACGCGCCTGAGGGACAGAATGTGTGGATATACTCGGCGGGATACAATTCGTTTGTGTTTGTTGATCTTGTCATCTGCATCGTCGTGGCGTTGCTGCCGCCGGTTTTTGGGTTTATCAAGCG
>JBFLKV010000029.1:0-3274 GCA_040883365.1 Eubacteriales bacterium | reverse complement strand
ATTTCGTGAAGTTGCTTAGGTGTGATCACCAAATCGGAATTGACACAGTTCTCTTCGCTAAACGATGCTCTTGGATTTTGCGTTGGTGCGCTTGGATGATACAGGATAAACGGTGCTGGCTGTCTGCCGTGAGAACCGTCATCCGAGAAGGTGTAGTGATCCGAGGCGATAACCAGCTTGTAGTCTTCGCCTTCAAGACCCTCGATAAACGGGGCCAAAAAGTATTGGTCGATATCGGCCAGAGCTTCGGACTTTTCCTTGGGCAGAAGCTCATGAGACAAATCATCCGGCGCTTGAATGTGCACATAGATAAAGTCATAGTCTTCTTTGATTGTTTGGACAGCGGCTTTGACTTTGTCTTTTAGGAACTGAACAAAGCCACGGCTTTCATCGGTGGTGTAGCGGTATGCGCCCATCAGAGAAGCGATGCCTTTCATTAAAATGGTTTCGGCCAGAATCGCTTTTTTGTCCGTGTTCTGCTCAGAAAAATCAGGGGCCACAGAAACGCCCCAGAACCAAATCGCATTCGCTTTTGTCGGGTTGTTTGGCTTGAGTGCCTCGTATGCTTTTTGCTGATAATCAAAGAAAAGCGCATTGTCCGCATCATCTTTGATATAGTCCTTAATCGCTTTGCCGATGATATCGTGCGGCGGCATAAAGTTAAGCTTACCCATGAGATGGGTTTGGTTTTTGCAGACCAAAACGTTACGGAATGAACCCGTGCTGATCAGTTCGACATCTTCAGGGAAAAGACTTTCGTTTAAGCGTTTCCCTAGCATCACCGCATCTTCGGTTTCAAGCTCGTGAGCGGAGTAGCTTTCGATGATACTGTTTTTATAGTCCGCGCCCGAAAGTGTGATGAAATTGGTGCGAATATATAGGCTTTCGGGATCGATGGGAAGACCCGCGCCGGCTGCTTCAATCACAGCGCGGCCTTTATATACTTTTTTGCTTTCAAAACCCAAAAGATTCAGATTAGCCACCGCCGAACCGGCTTCTTCGCCGTCCGGGATGGTTTGGACGCATCCGCTGACGGATTGGCTGAAAAGCTTGTCCAATGTCGGTGTTTTTGCATATTCTAATGGGGTTTGGTCATTTAACTTCTTTTGTTTACGGTCGGCCATGCCGTCCAGTATTAAAATGATTTTTTTCATGCTTTTCTGTCCTCGCAAAGTTTTCTAAAGCTTCTGTCGTATGTTTTTTCGGCTTGTTTTGAGAAAAAGCAAGCCGGGAACTCCCCGCGTGTTCGATGATAAGCCACGCAGGCTTGGCAATTATTATGTTTATCGCACGGGTATGTGCAGGGACACTGGTCTTGATTCATCATAAGTCTTTACTCCTTAACAATGATGTATGCTTGATAAGCGGCTGTTGCTTCGCGGTATTTGCTTTCCGCATAGTTTTTTTTGTCATAACCTTCCTGTCTGGCTTGGTCGCTGCCTTCCAAAAATAGTTGGGAGGCTTCCAAAAATGCACGCGCGGATTTGATGAACATATTATTGATGCGCACGGCTTCTTCATCCTCAACCGTACAGGTTTCAAGATCGACAATAATGGCTTTGATATCCCGTTGCCAAGTCTCCGAATAACGCCCAAATTCCACGTTAAATGCGGTCTGCTCTAAACGGTAGAGGATATCCAAATCCGTAACAAAATTATCATAGGCCACTTGCGGCGCTTCAGCGCAAGCTATAAACGAAACGGCAAAAACAAGAATGAGCAGGATATTAATCGCGGATTTTATGATTCGATTTGTTGTCATTTACGTTTTCCTCTAAAGTAGTTGGAAAGAATCTCGGCACATGCGTCTTTTGTTACGCCACCGGTGACGGCAACCGTATGATTCAATCCACCTTGATTGATGTTATACATACTCCCGCATGCGCCCCCTTTGGGGTCGGAAGCACCATAGACCACGCGGTTGAACCGTGCGGAGATAGCCGCTCCCATGCACATGGGGCAAGGCTCCAGTGTGACAAACAGAGTACAATCGCTTAACCGCCACCGCTTGAGGCGTCGACTGGCGCGCATGATGGCGAGAATCTCAGCGTGCATCAATGCACTTTTTCGATGTTCTTTCAGGTTATGCGCTCGCGCGATGATTCTGTCATTTTGGACAATCACACAGCCCACAGGCACTTCGTCCTTTTTTTTGGCTTTTTCGGCCTCTTTGAGGGCAAAATGCATATAATAGCGATCGTCCCGCGGCAAGTTTCCTTTTATCATGCCAGTATTATAAAGGATAATGTTTTTATAATCAAATAAACATTACGTAAAAAAGGGGTTTATAATCTAGGAAAAATGGTTTAGTATAGTCTACATACTGCTAAGCAAAGGAAAACAGTGTATCATGAAAAAAAGCAAGAAATATATATATTTAATTGTGCTTATCCTATTGATGGGGCTTTCGGCTTGTCAGGGTGCTGAGAGTGCGCCGGATGTATCAACATCGTTCATCGTATCAGCGACCCCCATACCAACACCAGACCCCACGGCCACGCCGACACCCACGCCGATTAAATTTGAGGCTAATATTGTGAATGTTCCCGATGAAGATGTTGTCGAGGATATGGAGATTGACCGATTAGAGGACACCCCATTTTTTGTTGAAATAACCAATACAGACGACGTGGTCATGGTGGAGTTTTGGTCAGAGGACGTTGCTTACTGCGAAGAGACGTCTGAAAACTTAGTGACCCTGAGTGAAAACACGGGCGTAAAAGTGGTGCGCGTCAATGTGAATGAAAACCCGACACTTGCGAATGACTATGGGCTTGTTGCCTTGCCTTCCGTATATATTTTTCTTGGGGGTATCCAAGTGGATGCCGTGTTGGGCGCAGCACCGTATGACGTTTATCAGGCCATGGTTGAAGAATATAGATAATAAAAAAAGAGCGGATATTTCCGCTCGGTTTTTTTTTAGTCTTCTATTTAGCAGCCGGTGCTTCTTCAACGCTCAACTTTGCGCCGCATCCTGCACAGAAAGCCGCATCAGCGGTATTTTCTACGCTACATTCCGGACAAACAATGCCTGCTGCTGAGGGCTCGGGCTCAGGCATTTCTGGTTTTTCCAGCTTAGCGCCACATTTCCCGCAAAAATCTGCGCCGACTTTCGATTCTGCACCACAGTTCTGACAAACCACATTGCCTTTCAGCGCTTTGACCAGCGTGCTATTTTTTTCGATCAATTCGTTTGCCGCATCAATCTTTTCGATGAATTCTTTGTATTTAGTATCTTTTTTTGCTAAAGCGGCGCGTCCCATCGCATTGATAT